>JAUXFZ010000092.1 GCA_030622585.1 Myxococcales bacterium | reverse complement strand
GGGGGCAACTGGCAGCGGAGTCCACTATTTCCAAGGATCGAGGATGGCCTGGTCGCGCTGCGGCGAGGGCTTCGGCCGGTGTCGCGAATGGCGTCGGGGCGGCTTGGCGCGAGGGCCTTCGGTTTCCGGTTCAGAGTCGCCCGATGCCGAAGCGGGTTGATCGGCAACAGGTTCAGGCCCGGCCTGCCGCTCGGCCGGAGGCGCACTGGCCCGTCCGAGGGGCGCGGCGAAGTCTCCGGGCTGGCTCGCTGCTTCCGCGTCTGTCCCGCGGTGGGTATAGGCATCCGCGGCGAGCGTTCCGACCAACGCCAGCAAGGCCATTGCGAGCCCTCCGAGGTAGATCGGCGAGACCGCTCGGCGCGCCGGAGCCGGCGGCCGGGTCGGCTTCAGCGTGACCGTGTCCGGTCCGACTGGCTGCTGACCTGTATGGATGCGCTGAAGGTCGGCCTCGATGTCGTGCATGGTCTGGTAGCGCTGCTCCGGCTTCTTTTCGAGACAGCGCATGATGAGTTGTTCGAGCGGTTCAGAGATTTGGGGAACGCGGACCTTCGGTGGAATCGGATCCTCGTACATCTGCTTGGTGAGAATGCCCATCATCGTGTCTGCATCGTGCGGAACGTGACCGGTGAGCATCTCGTACAGCAGCACGCCGAGAGCGTAGACGTCGGTCCGATGGTCCACTCCGTCGCCTTCGCATTGCTCGGGCGACATGTAGTGGGGCGTGCCCAGCACTTCGCCGTCGCGGGTGAGGCGCTTCGGTCCGTTGGCCACCTTGGCGATGCCGAAGTCGAGAACCTTCACGAAGTCCTCCGTGTCGTTGCGCCGAATGAGGAACACGTTTTCGGGTTTGAGGTCCCGATGGACAATGCCCGCGTCGTGCGCCGCGCCGAGCGCTCGGCACAATTGGATGGCGATGTGAATCGCGCGACCCTCGGGCATGCGCTGGGCCACGTCGAGCGCGTCGATGAGATCGAGGCCTTCGAGGCATTCCATGACGAAGTACGTCGACCCGTCTTCGAGCTCGCCAAAGTCGTGGATATCGACGATGTGCTGGTTGCCGATCCCCGAGGCGCTCTCGGCTTCGCGCCGGAAACGCGCCAGCACTTCGGGGTCCTTGGTGTTCTCCCGTCGAAGCACCTTGATCGCGAGCGGCTTGTTGAGGCGGGTATGGGTGACCCGATAGACCAACCCCATGCCGCCTTCGCCAAGCAACGCCTCCACCCGATAGCGCTGATCGATCGTCCGACCGAGCAACCCCTGGGGCGCCTTCGAGACTCCGGAGTGAGGTCCGCTCACCTCCGAATCATCAAACCCATTCGCACCATTCGACATACAGCTCTACCGCAATCTTCCAGGAACCTACATTCCAACATGCCCGGCCTCCGCCAGCAACAGCAAACGGTGAAAAAACAGGCACACTGCCCCTTTTTTGGAGGGGCTAGCCCCTAAGTCGGGCTTGGGCGGCGGCTAGGCGGGCGCCTGGGAGCTGGGGGAGCGGGGCGGAAACGAAGTCGAGGCCTAGGCGCTCACAGGTTGCGATCGAGGCAGGGCTGCCGCCTTGATCGCCGCACAGGCCCGCGACGAGGTCGGGACGGACCGCTTTGGCGCGCTCGAGGGTCAACCCGATCAGCTCGGCGACGCGTTCGTCGAGGTGAGTGAACGGGTCCCGCGCGAGCAGGCCGAGGTCGTTCATGTAGGTGGGCAAGAATCGGCCCGCGTCGTCCCGGCTGATGCCGAGCGTCGTTTGGGTCAAATCGTTGCCGCCGAACGAAAAAAAATGTGTGTACCGCGCGAGCTCGCCTGCGATGAGGCACGCGCGTGGAAGCTCGATCATGGCTCCCACCCTGCAAGTGAATAGGCTCGTGGGCTTGGCGAAGACCTGCTGGCGAACACCTTCCAGGACGGCGCACAGCGCTTCCACCTCGGAACTGAACGCGACCATCGGGATGAGGACCTCGAGCTCGACGGGCGCGCCACGATCCGTGCAGTCGCGCGCCGCGAACAGCATGGCCCGTAGCTGCATGTCATAGAGACCGGGGACGGTCAGGCCCGCGCGCACACCGCGATGGCCAAACGCTGGGTTGGATTCGCGGTGCCGCTCGGCGGCCTTCGAGACCTCCCCGAGCTCGAGCCCGAGCGCGTTCGCGATCGCCTGCAGCGACTCGTCGTCTCCCGGAAGAAACTCTTCGAGCGCCCGGTCGAGGAGGCGAATCGTAACCGGGCGCCCTTCCATTGCTTGGAAGATCTCGACGAAGTCGTCTCTTTGGGCGCGTTCGAGCTCCGTCAGCCACCGGCTTCGCTGCTCGTCGTCGACCGCGAGCAGCGCGCAACGCATGGCGAACAGCCGGTCCTTCGCGAAGAACATGCGCTCGGTGCGGCACAGGCCCACGCCGTCAGCCCCGTAGCTCAGGGCTGCCCGTGCCGCCTGCGGCGTGTCGGCTTCCGCGTAGACGCGCATCCGGCGAATCCGATCGGCCCAGGACATGAGCTCGTGAAGCTCGTCGACGGTCGTCGAGGCGATGACGTCCAGCGCACCAACGTAGACGTTGCCAGTTGATCCATCGAGGGTGAGCAGATCACCCTCTCGCAGCGCGTCCGACGACCCTGAACCGTCGACGTGCACGGTGCGTTTTCGGAAGTCGATTCGGAGCCTGCCAGCGCCCACGACACAGCACTTCCCGAGTCCCCGTGCGACGACCGCCGCGTGAGAGGTCATCCCGCCCGTCGCGGTGACGACCCCCTTCGCGGCCTTCATTCCGTGGATGTCTTCCGGGCTGGTCTCCTGTCGCACCAGGATGACTTCCTGGCCTTCGGCAACCCATCGGACCGCATCATCGGCGTCAAACACGATTCGCCCCGATGCGGCTCCCGGGCTTGCGGGCAGGCCCACCGTGAGCGGTTCGATCCCCCCCCCGCTGAGCTCGGCCTGCGCAGGAAGCCGAGCTCGAAGGAGCTGTTCGAGGGAGCGCGCGTCGACGCGGAGCAAGGCATCTTCCTTGGTCAGGACGCCCTCTCTCACCATGTCGACGGCGACGCGGACCGCCGCGTGCGCCGTTCGCTTCGCGGTGCGGGTCTGCAGTAGATACGGTCGACCGTCTTCGATGGTGAACTCGATGTCCTGCATATCTCCGAAGTGGCTTTCGAGCGTCGTGCAGTAGCCGGCGATCGCGTCGAAGGCTTCGGGGAGCGACACCTCGAGGGTCGCGCTCTCCTTGCCCGGCGCCGCTGCGCTGGCGGTGAGCGCGACCGGGGTGCGAATCCCCCCCACGACGTCTTCGCCTTGAGCGTTGGGCAGGAACTCGCCGTAGAGCTGTTTGTCTCCGTTGGAGGGGTTGCGCGTGAAGGCCACGCCCGACCCGCTTCGTGGTCCCGTGTTCCCAAAGACCATCGCTTGCACCGTGCACGCGGTGCCCGTGCTGTGGTCGATGCCTTGCATGCGCCGGTATCGCACCGCACGCGAGTTGTCCCACGAGCCGAAGACAGCCCCGATGGAGTCCCAGAGCTGCGTGTCGACCTCTTGCGGGAAAGCTGCGCCTGACGCGTCTTCGATGACCGCTAGATACGACGACACGAGCCCCTCGAGCGCGGTCACAGGGAGCTCGGAGTCGAGCATGCGCGGCCGCCCGAGATCGCTCTTGAGGTCACTCAAGAGATACTGGAAGCGGTCCCCGCCGATGCCGCGGACGACCGTCCCGTACATCTGGAGCAAGCGGCGGTAGGCGTCGAGGGCGAAGCGTTCGTCGCCGTACCGGGTGGCAAGTCCGCCGAGCGAGCGTTCGTTGACGCCGACGTTGAGAATCGTATCCATCATTCCGGGCATCGAGACCCGCGCGCCCGAGCGAACCGACAGGAGCAGCGGGTTGTCGGCATCCCCAAATCGGTTCCCGAGTCCCTCCTCGAGCGATCGAAGAGCTTCAGAGACGGCGGTCCCGAGCTCCTCCGGTAGGCTGCCGTTGTCCCGATACCGTTCACCCACCTCGGTCGTGATCGTGAACCCTGGGGGCACCGGGATCCCGAGCGTGGTCATCTCGTGGAGACCGGCCGCTTTCGTCCCGAGGAGCGGCAGGCGGACGTCCGGGTCCAGCACTGCGTCAAGTGGATACAGAAGGGTCACGGCCTTGCAACTTTGTCCCAAGGTGGTGGAAGTGCGCAATGCCGTTGACCGTGTCTGCGATTTCTCCGAGCAATCGCAGGCGATTCTCTCGCACGCGCGGCTCGTCCACCATCACGAACACCTCTTCGAAGAAGCGATCGATGGGGGCGCCGAGCTCCTTGGCGACGAGCCTCAGTGCGTCGGCGTAGCGCCGTTCGCCCGTTGCCGCGCGGATCTGATTGCGAACGGTTTCGAACCGCTGGGCCAGCGTGGTCTCCGCGCCTCCTTCGAGGAGCGCCGGATCGATCGGGCCTCGTGCGCTCTCCTTCGTGATGTTGAACGCGCGCTTGAACGCGACGGCAAGAGCCTCGAACTCGGGAGCCGCGCGCACTTCGGAAACCGCTTCGATGCGACTCCGCAAGTCACGCAGCGAGCTGCCGTCCCATGCGCCGAGGCATGCGTCGACGACATCGGCTCCGTGCGCGTCCTTGAGCATCGCGCGGATGCGGCCGCGGAAGAAGTCTTCGAGGGACGCACGGACATCGTCTGCCGGCGCGAGTGCTGCGTCGCCGGCGTACGCGGCGTGCGCTTGGTCGAGAAGCTCGCGAAGGTCGACGTCGATGGGCCCTTCGAGGGCGATGCGAATGATGCCCAGCGCGGCGCGACGAAGCGCAAAGGGATCCGCCGACCCACTCGGGACCAAGCCGATTCCGAAGCAACCGACCAGGGTGTCGATGCGGTCGGCCACGGCGACAATCGCACCGACGAGCTGGTCCGGCACGACGTCATCCGCGCCCTGCGGTCGGTAGTGGTCGCGAATCGCGTCCGCAATAGCCGGGTCTATGCCTTCGCGCATCGCGTACCATCGGCCCATTTCGCCCTGGAGCTCCGGGAACTCGAATACGATGAGGGTCTCGAGGTCGGCCTTGCACAGGCGCGCCGCCTCGACGCAGGCCGCGGGGTCCGCGCCGGCTCGCGCCGCAAGGGCGCGGGCGTTGGTCTGCAAACGCCGAACCTTGGCGCCCATCGTGCCCAGCTTCGACTGGAACACCACCGATTCGAGCTTTTGGAGCCGGTCCGCGAGGGGGGCCTTGCGATCCTCTTGGACGAAAAAGCGCGCATCGGCCAGGCGCGCACGAAGGACTCTGTCGTTGCCCTTGGCAATGGTCCTAGGGTCCTGGGCCGTGTTGACCACGTTGAGATACGAGGGAAGGAGAGCCCCGCCCTCGGACGCGCGGACGGCGAAATATCGCTGGTGGTCACGCATCACCGAGACGACGACGGTGTCTGGGAGCTCGAGGAAGGACTCCTCGAAACTGCCTGGCACGGTGAAGGGTTCTTCGACGAGCGAAACACACTCGTCGGCAAGGAACGCATCGGGCGCAAGAACGCCGCCCAGTGACTCGGCCGCTGCCAGGAGGCCCTCCATCATCCGCTCTTTGCGCCGCGTGAGGTCGACCAGAACATGCGCCCGTTCGAGCGCCGCCTCGTAACTGCTGGCCGCATCGAGCTCGAACGTGGCCGGGGCGAGAAATCGGTGGCCCCGCGTCGCACGCCCTGCCCGCACACCCGCGAACTCGAACTCGACGACGTGGCTACCGAGCAACGACACGACCCAGTGGATCGGCCGCCCGAACGAGATCTCGCCTGGCCCCCAGCGCATGGACTTGGGGAACGTGATGCGCTGGCAGATCTGGGGGAGGATCTCGGCGAGGACGATCGCCGTGGCTTCGCCGGCCTCATGCACTTGCACGCTAACGTAGTCACCCTTGTCGGTAGTCTTCTTGTGGAGGTCCCCGATCGCGACGCCATGCTTCTTGGCGAAGCCGGTTGCCGCCTTCTTGGCCGAGCCGTCCGCTTCGAACGCGGCGCTCCACGGGGGGCCCATGACGGTCTCGTCACGGTCGGTCTGACTGGGCGCCAGTCCCCGTATGCGCAGCGCGAGCCGCCGGGGTGTCCCAAGCGTGTGTACCTCGAGCGCATCGGTGCCGAGCCTCGCCTGGCCGACTAGCTCGAGGGCGCCGGCCTTCAATGAGCGCAGCGCCTGCGTCACGAAGGACGCTGGCAGCTCCTCCGTCCCGATCTCCAGTAAAAACTCGGATGACATGGAGAGGCGTTGCTACCAGACCGGATCCAGGGGCGCAACGGGGCGAGGCCCGAAAACGCGCTACTGAGCCGCTGTCCCAGTGCCGAGGGTGCCGAGGGTGTCGAGGAGGGGGAAGCCGAGGGCTTCGCGTTGGGCGTACCAGGACTCGGCGACCGCGCGGGCGATGAGGCGCACCCGGCCGATGTAGCGTTGGCGTTCGGTGACACTGATCGCTCCCCGGGCGTCGAGGACGTTGAAGTAGTGGCTACACTTGATGACCGCGTCGTACGCAGGGAGCGCGAGTCGTTCGAGGGGCATCCGATCGAATTGCAGGGCGCCGCCCTTCCCTTTCTTGTCGCTGAGGCCAAGCAAGACCCCGACCTGCGTCTCGTACTCATCGAACAGCTTCTTCTGAAGGCCGACGTCGGCCTGCTCGAAGTTGTAGGTGCTCCACTCCCATTCGGCGCGCTTGTAGATGTCGCCGTATCGGATGCCTTGGGCCCATTGCACGTCGTACACGTCGTCGACGTCTTGGAGGTACATGGCGATGCGCTCGAGACCGTAGGTCAACTCGCCGCTGATCGGTTTGCAGTCCATGCCGCCACACTGCTGAAAATAAGTGAACTGACTGATTTCGAGCCCATCGAGCCAAACCTGCCACCCGAGGCCCCAGGCCCCTAGCGTCGGCGACTCCCAATCGTCCTCGATGAAACGGATGTCGTGGTGGCTCGGGTCGGTGCCCAGGGCGCGCAGCGATTCGAGGTAGAGATCTTGAATGTCGAGCGGCGAGGGCTTGAGGATGACCTGGTACTGGTGAAACTGCTGTAGGCGGTTTGGGTTCTCGCCGTAGCGGCCGTCGGTGGGGCGCCGACTCGGCTCGACGTAGGCGACGTTCCACGGTTCTGGCCCGATGGCCCGCAGGAAGGTGTGCGGGTTGAACGTGCCCGCGCCGACCTCGGAGTTGTACGGCTGGACGATGAGGCAGCCGCGCTCCGACCAGAAGCGTTCGAGTGCGAGGATGATCTCCTGGAAGGTCATTCCTCGTCCTCGAGGTCTTCTTCGTCGTCTTCTTCTTCGGCTGCCCGAGCTTCGGCTGCCGCAATGGCGGCTTCTTCCTCCGCGCGGAGCTCCTCCTCGGCCTGTTCCATGGCCTCTGCCGCGGCGAGCTCCGCCCCCGCGATGTCGATCGACTGGCCGATCTGCTCTTCGAACAGGGCCTTGTGCTCGTCGGTCAGGTCGCTGAACTCCCGAAGCGTCGGCAGGTCTTTCAGGCTGCTGAGGCCGAAGAACTCCAAGAACCCGGGCGTCGTTCCATACACCAGGGGCCTTCCGGGCTCGTCCTTGCGCCCGAGGATCTTCATGAGGCCGCGGTCGGTCAGCATCTTGAGCGACGAGCCGGAGTCTACTCCGCGCACGTCATCGACCTCGGGCCGGGTGAGCGGTTGACGGTATGCGACGATGGCGAGTGTCTCGAGCTGCGCACGGGTGAGCCGCATGGGCTTGGGCGCAACGAGCGTCTTGACGAAGTCGGCGCTCTCCCGCGCAGAACGGAACTGATACCCACCGGCGACGTAGTACAGATGCACTCCGCGCTGTGCATAGTCGGCGACGAGCTCGTCGAGCAGGGGCTGCACCTCGGCGAGGGTGGCCCGCGCCGCCCTCGCAAGCCTCTTGGGGGTCACCGGACTGCCCGAGACGAAGATCAGACTCTCGAGGACGTTTTTCAGCGTCTCGCTGCTCGGCGCAATCGGCGCCCCCGCCCCATTCTCCGAGGCGCCGTTGTCGGCT
>JAUXFZ010000182.1 GCA_030622585.1 Myxococcales bacterium | reverse complement strand
CGCGCGTGCTGATCATTCCTACTGGTCCCGCGGACGAGCTCGAAACCGCGAACCTGATGTTCGTCCATGCGATCAACTCCGCGCAAAAGCGGATCTGGATCGCAAGCCCGTACTTCGTGCCCGAGCACGCGGTCATCGTCGCGCTACAGCTAGCCGGCCTACGCGGCGTGGATGTCCGCGTTCTAATCCCCGACAAGCCGGACCACCTGGCGGTTTACCTCGCCGCATACTCCTACTTCGACGACGCCGGCCGAACAGGCGCGAAGTTCTACCGCTACCAGGACGGCTTCCTCCACGAAAAGGCCATGTTGATCGATGACTCCGTCGCAACGATCGGCACCGCCAACTTCGACAACCGTTCCTTCCGCCTGAACTTCGAAATCACCGCGGCGATCTCCGACCCAAGCTTCATCACCCAAGTCGAGCACATGTTCCAAGATGACTTCGCCCGCTCCCGCCTCATGGAGCAGGGCGAATACGACCGAAAGCCTTGGTACTTCCGCCTAGGTGTCCGCCTAGCTCGTCTGACCGCACCCATCCAATAAAAACGAAGAGCCGACTCTTCCGAGCCGGCTCCCCAAATAGTCCTTACCGTTGCTGCCGTGGGATCTATGTTGAGTCGAACCCCTACAATTTACTAGTAGGTGGGAACCGGTGTCGTACGCTTTAGGCCCCCCGATGACGCTAGCCGGGTCCGCACACCACGTACGTTGAAAGCTCCCGAATCGACCTAGTCAGGGATTCTCTACTCCTTCCTCACATGCCACAACAGAGGGACCATTCACCAAAGTAGAGCCGGGGTTCCCGGCGGTCAACTCACTGTTTGACGGGACTGGCTTTGAGCGCCGCTCGGCCTTCTTTTACGTACACGGTGAATCGTACGGAGCCCGCATTGTGGCGTTTCATGACCTGCTCTCGGGCGGCATGAAGCTTGCGTACGAATTTGTCGAAGGTGAGCCCGTTCACCGGAGCGCCACATTCCTTCTGCGTCGTGAGGAATTGGTCGAATACTTCACGGAAGTGCGTCTCTTCGCCTTGCACGGCCGGAGCGGAAGCCTCGATGAGCGACTGCGGGACGTGCTTGACCTGCGTATTCTCTTCAGGCTCATCAAACCCATCGTAGTCGTCGAGCATGGCGTTCGGCCGTGTCGGAGGGTCGTCTGGCGCCGGCGTGAAGTGTTCCTCACTGTTCCGAACGGTGGCGGCCACCGGTTGACGCGAAGACGGCGCACGAGCGGGCCAGGACGACGGAGCACGCTTGGGCCGCGATGAAGGCGAGCGCTGCGGGCGAGCCGTCGGCGTGCCTTGTGGTGGTGCGGTTGGCACTCCCGGCTCCGCGGCCTTGAGCGGCGTCATATGAGGCGAAGCGACACCCGGCCCGTTCTCCGTTTCAGCATCTAGCGAGACCTGTTTCGCTGTGGGCGCCTCCTCTCCGAAACCGAAGTGCCCGGAGTCGGCGCTATCGCGCGTGGTGCTGAGGATATGGTCGAGGTCGACCGAGGCGCGTTGCTCCCTGTCTTCCGTGAAGCCGACGCCCGCACGAAGCGCCACGTTGAAGTTTTCGGCGACCTTGCGGTAGTGGCGTCGAAGCTCTCCCTCAGGAAGGCTACTGAGTTGGTTTTTCGCGAGGCCCTCACTCGCCTTGCGAAGGATTCCCACCGCTTTGTCGTGCTCCAAGTAGAGCAGGAACAAGCCGAGTAACAGTAGCAGGATCGGGATCCCGACGATGACCAGCCACGGCAGCGACGCCACGTCTTCCTTGAAGGTGTTTGCGAAGAGTCCACCAAGGCCCACGGCGCTTCCATTTCGGCCAATGATGTACCCGACCTGGGCGTGTGCGGCCTCGCCACGGATGGGCGACGCGATAGCGCCGGTTCGTTCCCCGAGCTCGACAGCAACGCCTGCGTCCGCGATCGCCTGGGCAAGGCCGCTCTTGAGCTCCGCGCTGCTCGGTGCTGTGGCACCACCGACATGGGCTCCGATCAGCCGATCCCGGAAGAAGAACACCACGGATGCATTTGGAAGCTTGCTTCCGAGGCGGCGAGCGAGGTCGTCACCGACCGTCATTCCATGCACGACCGCACCGACGTAGCGGCCGCCATCGAAGACGGGCCGTGCCGCCATTCGGAAGACTTCACCGTTGTAGACCCACACGTCGTCTCGCATGAACCCTCGGAGCGCGTCGCGGACGAGCGGCATCTTGTCGAGCCGCTCCGACCCCATCGCGTTCTTGTCGAGGGTAGCCACGACCTCGCCTTCCGTGTCCACCGCGAAGACCATGTCGCCTTTGCCCTCTTCGAGCTTGGCGTTCAGCACATTGAGCTTTTGGCTCAATCGTCTGCGCACGGGTGCTTTCGGCATGCCGATGTGGCCACTCGAGCTTCGAAGCGTCTGCCGGACTTCGGGCTCGACGGCGATCGAGGCGAGGGCGTCCAGCCGCAGGCGCGCGTCGAGGCGCATCCAGAGCTCCGCCTCGATTCGATCGCGGCGGAGTTGCTCTTCGAGCTGGAAATCCACTTCTCGACCGGCGGCCGACTTGTTCAGGAACGCACCGGCAAGCGCGCCCCCAAGGGCCAAAGCTAGAACCAAGTACCAGAGGCGGGACAACATCGGCTACTTCCTCCGGCTCATGCTGAGCGGATCGACCTTTAGTGTTTTGCCCGCCGGTACGACCACACGGCGGGCCGCCACCTGTGTCGAGCCGCGGAGAATCCGTAACGAGTAGGGGCCCGGCGGGACGTCGTCGAACCGGAACTTGCCGCTCCGGGTGACCGTTGCGCACGCGACGAGCTCGCGCATCGAGTGCAGGTGACCTTCGATATGGCCGTAGATACGATCGCCGAGCTCCCATGGCCCGCCGGCTGGAACAGGAATCACACGCGCCTTGCCTGGACCCGACTCGAGCGCTGTGAAGCCGGCTAGCGCCTCGACCGAGAGCTCGTGGGTAAACGCGTCTCGGTTCTCGATCCGAACGGTTGTGCCCGAGCGTGCGGCGATGGTCGAAGGATCGAGCCCACCTCCACGAAAGCCAAACTTACAGCCGATAGGCGGCCCGGTGAACTTCCCCGTCAGAACCGCGAGGACGTCGCTGTGATCGCCCTTGTCGCGTTGCTCGGGAAGCGCGCCGTTCCAGACCTTCCAGTAGTAGTCCTGCGGACCGGTGTTAGCGCTCGCGTCCTTGCTCGTGTTGCCTTGAACCGATCCTTCGATCGATTCGGCTGACGCGCCCCCGAACGCGACAAGCAAAGCTGCGATGCATCCGGCCCCCAGCACGATCCCATTCCTAAATCCCCACATTGGTATTCCTGTATTATTACAGTCCTACTGAGAGAAAGGTAACAATTTTCCTGATTTCCTCTCAGAAACGAGGCCGTCGCCCAACGGGCGTCGTTCTGGAGAGGTCAGGCGCAGAGGGTCAGGAGGCTGCGTAGTCGATGAGTTTGATCGGGTCCGGGTGAAGTCGGGCACGCATCGAGTGGGATATGCCCGCGGGATCACCCCCGATTTCGATTGCGTTTGGCTCATCGAATTCGAACTCGACGTCTTCCGCGTAGACGTCGATCAGTTTCTCGTCGCGATAGGTGCCCTTCCAGACGCTGAGCATATGTGCAGCAACGTGTAGAGGGCTCGTCGCGACCACACGCAGGCAAAAACGATTCGCGGGGCGGTTGTCGGCGAAGGGAAAGACCCGGACGCCGAAGCCCCAGTACGGGATCGTCGACACCAGCGCGGCGATGCAGGCGCCTTCGAAAATGACTTCGCCCTGTTCGATGGGAGGTCCGAACGGTTGGCCGTTCTGGTCGAGGCGTTCGGCCGCGCCACGGTTGACGATGCGAACTTGCATGCGCGGTCGAAGTGCGAGCTTGGGGATCGTGAGCGTAGGGATCGAAATCGCGTAAGAGACGGCACCGCTGGCGCGCTTCCCGAGCCACGGCAGATGCCGCACGACGGAACGGACGTCATGGAAGTGCTTGAGGCCGAGCGCGTCGAACCCCGCGCCGGCGAAGGGTGTGAGCAGACCCTGCACTTCGATCAGTCGAAAGTCGCGGTGTGCGCTGTCGTGCCGTAGCCGAGCCAAGTCGGCGAATACGCCTTCGCGCGAGGTACCCGCACCGAGGGTCCACGCGAGCGAGTTGCCAGTGCCCAGCTTCAAGAGGCCGAAGCACGGCGGTTCCTGACTTCGCCTGCGCGCCTCCTTTGTAATGGCTGTGACCATTTGCACGAAGGTCCCATCGCCACCCCCGGTGAGCACGACCGGATAACCGTCCTCGACGATCTCGAGCGCAACGCGGTGGGCTTCGTCTAGGCTTTTCGACAAGAACAGGTCGCCGCTTTCGACCAGTTGGTCAAAGCTTTCGACAAGCTCGTCGGTTACCTGCCTGGCGTTGCCGTTGAGCACTACGGCGACACGATCGGCCTTGTGACTCACCGGATCAGAGCCGCACGAGCGCAGCGCCCCAGGTAAACCCGGAGCCAAACGCGGGCATGAGAACCAGGTCGCCCTTCTTAGCGCGGCCTTCCTGGATGGCCTCGCTGAGAGCGAGGGGGATCGACGCGGCGGTCGTGTTTCCGTACTTTTGGATGTTGTGGACCACCTTCTCGGGCGGGATCGACATCTTCTGCGAAACGAACTCGTTGATGCGCTTGTTGGCCTGGTGGGGGACGACGAGATCGAGGTCCTCGACCGTTACACCGTTGCGCTCCAAGACGGATAGGCTGACCTCGGGCATCTTGGCGGTGGCCCAGCGGAATACATGGCGCCCGTTCATCTGCGGGTAGACCGACTTGTTGTCGATCATCTCGTGCGTGAGGCGAGGCTCGTAGGCGCTCGCTGGCGCTTCGAGCCAGAGCTCCTTCGCACCGCTTCCGTCCGCGTGAACCTCGACGTCGATGATGCCCCGATCCTCGTCGTCGGTGGGCCCCAGGATCGCGCATGCCGCGCCGTCGCCGAAGATGACGGTCACGTCGCGACCCTCGTCGCTGAAGTCGAGGGCGGTCGAGTGGACCTCGGCGCCGACCAGCAGCACGCGCTTGTACATGCCGCACCGAATCCAGGCGTCGGCAATCTGTAAGCCATAGAGGAAGCCACTGCACTGGTTGCGCACGTCGAGTGCGGGCACTCCGGCGAGGCCGAGCTTGTCGCCCAAGAAACAACCGCTGCCCGGGAAATTGTGGTCGGGGGAGAGCGTTGCGAAAATGATCGCGTCGATCTCCGATACGTCGACCCCGGCGTTCTCGCACGCCATCTTGGTGGCGTGCAGCGCCAGGTCGCTGGCCCCGATGCCGCTTTTTTCGATGTAGCGGCGCTCCTTGATCCCGGTGCGCTGTTGGATCCACTCGTCGCTCGTATCGAACATTTTCGCGAGGTCGTCGTTGGTGACGACTTTCGAAGGCACGTAGTGCCCCATCCCCAAAATCGCGGTCCTCGTCATGGGGCGAGCCTAGGCCCTCTAGGGACAGAATGCACGTCCGCTGCGGACTGCTATAAGACCGGCCCCTCGGCCGAGTGGCGGAATTGGCAGACGCGCCGGATTCAAAATCCGGTATCCTTTGGATGTATCGGTTCGAGTCCGATCTCGGCTACTAAGAGAGTTCGCGGCTGAGTCACCGGAGGACGGCTCGGGACGGGCGTGCTCGCGATCGGGGGCCCCGTCGCCCGGCACCTTAAGTCGACATACGACTAGGCGCCGACCCAATCGCTGTGCTGCCCATCCCGAGCCGTCCTCCTACGTAGAAGTCGACGCACGTCAGGGCCGATGCTCAGTGTCAGCGCCAGTGTCCGTGCCAGTGTCAGTGTCAGTGCTCAGTGCTCAGTG
>JAUXFZ010000390.1 GCA_030622585.1 Myxococcales bacterium | reverse complement strand
TACTTGGTTGCTGAGACGGCTTGGTCGACGGCTTGCTGCTCGGTTGCTGCGACGGCTTGGTGCTCGGTTGCTGGGAGGGCTTGGTCGACGGCTTGGTGCTGGGCTGTTGCGAGGGCTTGTTGCCCGGCTTGGTGTTGCCGCCATGCCCCGGGTTGTTTCCATGCTTCGGTGGGTTGTTGTGATGCTGATAGTGCGCCTTGCGGTGCGTCTGAGAGTAGTGGTAGCGGTGGTGACGATACGCGGGCGCTCGACGATAGTGCGCGTGGTGGTGATGCCAGTGGTAGTGATAGTGTGGGTGCCAGATCGGGTACAGGATCAGCGGCGCGACGTACACACCCGTATATACATAGACGGTCGTCGTTGACGCCTGCGGTTCGGCAGTCGTGGTGGACGCCGCAGGAGCCTGCTCAGCGTTCGTAGCGACGTCCGGCCCGCCGGGCGCGGCCGTCGCTCGATAGACGACCTTGTTGGTCCCCGACTTCGCCCAGCCCGCGTTGTGAAACACCCACTGCTTACCGTTCCAGTCCCAGCGCGGCGGCACGAGGATCATGTCCTTGACCTTGTAGACCCACTCGCCGCTCTTCCATTCGAACTGCTCTCCGGTCCACGTCCAGTGACCCGGAAGCCAATGGTACGACGTCTTCGCAAGCATCTCCGCGGTCGGCTGCAGCTCCTCGAGGTCGTCGGGAGTCGCGGGGTGAGGCGGCCTTTCATCGGTTCCGCCTACAGGAGGCGCTTCGGCAGGCGGGGCGTCGTCGGGCGGCGGCGGCATGTCCTCGGGGATCTCGTCTGGGGAGCGAACGTCATCGCCCCCTGAGGAGTCCTGGGCCAAGCCCGAAACAGGAACGCACACGGCTAGCGCAAGCATCAAAAACAGTCGCATGGCCTCTCCGACTCTCACGGCGCACACCCTATTCATCGTTCCCCGGGTGTATGGCCAGCACCGCCCAGTTTTTCTTCGATCCCTTGAGCCGTGCGCCCCAATCCACGAGCGTCATCTGCCAACCGTACTTGTTGCGGAGCGCTCGAAGTGCGGACTGCTTCTCCGCCTCATCTTCGACGATGCGACCGGTGCCGTCGTGCCAAGGTCCCTTGAGGCCGCCGCGGACTCCGCATTCTGCGATGCGGATCTTGGCGTCGCGGCGCAATCGCTTGACCTTGTACGAGTCACCCTCCGTGAAAATGACGATCTTGTCCCCGTCGCGCGCGGCCCAGACCGGGGTCTGGACTCCGATCCCATTCTTGCGGAATGTTTCGAGGTTCACGTACTGGGCTTTTCCAAGAACATCGACTGCAGACATGCCGCGATCATAGTGCGCTTTTGCTCCCGCGCATCTCCTGCTAGAAAGCCCGGATCATGCTTAACCAACGCGCCCTTCCACTGTTGATTCTCACCGCCGCCCTGGGTTGTAGCTCGGGCAGCTCGACCGGCGCCGGTTACACCCCGACGACCGACACCTCCGACCTCTGCACCACACCTCTCGCCCCAAACGAGCCGCTCTGCAGCACGGCCCTTGGTGACACGGTGTGGTCTGCGTCTCACCGAGCGAGCTACGCGCAGGGCTCTTCGCCATTCGCGGGGCCGACCGACAGCGCAGCCGCCGCGAGCGAGCACCTGACGCTCGAAGGCGCCGGCGTCCCCGTCGTCATGTCGTTCAGCGCGCCGTATGAAGACGGTGGCCGCGCCGTCTGGTCCGTCGTCACCGGGGCCCAAGCCGCGATCGTCAAAGTAGACCACGAGACCTTCGAGATCATCGACACCTACGTCCCCACGGAACGCGAGGACAGTCCCCCCACCTTCACGCTCGGCTTGAGCGGCGCCTACACCGCGATCGATTCGAAGAACCGATTCATTGCAGGCCGCACCCGTTTCGTCGGGTTCTATGGCGACAGCGTCGACGGTGATCGCTCGTCCCCGATCGAGCTCAAGAAGCGCATCTTCATGCCGGACGAAGTGTTTTGTAACGAGAACGATGTCATCGCGGGCATGTCCTTGACCTACGATGGGTACCTCGCGTTTGCGACCGAGTTTGGCAATCTGTTCGTGATCTCTCCGGACGCGGACCCTGACAATCTTGGCGAGGTGCCAGTCGTCTCGACGAACGAAAATTGTGCCACCGCGGACGAAGCCAACCTCGAGATCGTTTCCAACAGCGTCGCCATCGACGAAAACGGCGGGATTTACGTCCTCACCAGCGCGGCAATGTACCGATTCGATTGGGATGGCAGCGAGCTGACCCGGGCTTGGCGCGCTGAATACGAGTCGGCCGACGAGGTCCCAAGCCCGATTCGGCTCGGCCCAGGCTCCGGCTCCACTCCGAGCCTGATGGGCACCAACGCGGACGACGATCGCTTCGTCGTGATCACCGACGGCCAAGCGCGGATGAACTTGGTGCTCTTTTGGCGGGACGATGTGCCGGCGGATTGGGAGCCGATTGGGCCAGGCAAGGATCTGCGCATCGCGTGCGAGATTCCGGTGGACTACGGAACAGGCGCAAGCGAGGCGATCTCCGAGCAGTCGGTCGCTGTGCGTGGCTACGCTGCGGTCGTCGTGAATGACTTGCTCACGAACCCCACCATCAATCCTCCCACGATGCTCGCGCTCGGCGCGATCGCTCAGAACCTCGTGTCGGCCCTCGAAGGCGGCATTCCGGAGAAGGCGCCGTTCGGTCTCGAGCGCATCGATTGGGATCCCGGGACGCGCACTTGCTCCACGGTCTGGGCAAACTCCGAAATCAGTGTGCCCAATGGAATTCCGAGCATCAGCGAGGCGTCCGGTCTGGTGTACGGAGCGGGCCAGCGCGATGGTCAGTTTGGGCTGGAGGGGCTCGACTTCGAGACCGGCGAGTCGCGGGTGTGGGTTGCGGCGGGCTCGGGCGAGTGTCCCCCCGAGCTCCTGGGGATCGTTTCGGCTCTTCCAGGCGTTGCGGACATCCTCGAGCAGGTCCCGGATTCTTGCGAGAACTCGATCTACGCCGCGACGACCGTGGGTCCGGACGGCACGGTGTACACCGGCACCTTCAACGGGATGACGCGATACCTCCCCGGGGTGGCCGACGCCATGCCCGCAGGTTCGCAGGCCGTGGCGGGTGTCGAACAGGCCCTCGACCTACTCGCACGCTCCGAATCGGACACGCCCACCAGCATCAGCGAGCGAGACTATCTCAGGCGCGCGCTGGTGCAGCTCGTGGCCACGCAGGCCGCCGCCACCGAAGCGGGTCGCGACGATATCAGTGCTGCTGCCGCCGCCGCCATGAAATCAATCGATGCCGCGGTCACGGCCCTCGATGCGGGCGAGCCACACAGCGCGGACGTGCAGGCCGCACATGATGCACTGAGCGGCCTCTAGTCGGCGCCCGATACTCCATCTCCACGGCGCCGTGCCTCTCTGGCGCGTCAGTTGACCTGTGCGCCGGCGTCGATCCATGCGCGAACGGCGTCGATCTTCGACTCGCAAAGCGTCCCGGTGATGGGCATCGTCAGAGTCATGGGCGCCATGTTCTCGCCGAGGAGCTTGTTCATGACGTACGAGGCAGCGCTGTCGCCAGCCGTGACGCGCTTGCCCTGGACTTGCGTGGAGTCGATATCGATCAAGTTGGCAGTGGACACATCGACCGAGCTGAGCTCCAGCCCTGCCTGCTGTGCGCCCTCGGTCCCGTGACAGTTGCTGAAGGTGCAGCTGCCGCTGAACACGCTCTGCTGAACGCCTTGGGCACCCGCGAGCGTAGGCTCGATCTCAAGTCG
>JAUXFZ010000173.1 GCA_030622585.1 Myxococcales bacterium | reverse complement strand
TGATTCACTTTGCATCGTGCTTGCACGTGTTGGAAAAGGTGGACCTCGATGTCGCAATCCGCTCCGACTCGCCCTCGACTCACTCTGCTGCTCAGCCTGCTGACGGCCTCTTTGTTTCTCAGTCGCCCCGGACACGCCGAGCCGGCATCCTTCACGCCTCTGGGCGACCTGCCGGGCGGTGACTTCATGAGTACACCTCGCGACATCTCGGCAGATGGATCGACAATCGTCGGGTACAGCAGAATCTCGGCCGCCTACTCGGAGGCCTTCGTCTGGACGCTCGGTGGTGGAATGGTGGGCATCGGAATGGCCGGTCCCGGGCACAACAGCAGCCACGCCCACGGGATCTCGGCCGACGCGACGACGATCGTCGGCACCTCGGGTGGCTATCCCTTTCGCTGGACCCAGGCGACGGGAATGGTCGGCCTCGCGAATGCCGCCTCAGTCTTCCCAAATCCTACCACCAGCAGAACCACCCTTTACGCAGCCAGCGGCGATGGCTCGGTGGCGGTCGGCGAAGCTTATGATTATGTGACTATGTCGCCCGAGTCCCAGTGGCATACGGAGGCGGTCTATTGGACGAGCGACGAAGGTTATGTACGCCTCGGGTTCCTCCCTGGCTCGGACGGAGATTACAGCCGTGCGGTCGACGTGTCCGACGATGGCAGCCAAAGTAAGAGACGCAGCCCGGGGCGGGCTCGAGCCCTTGCTCGATCAAGACCCGTTTGACGGTGTTGCGTGCAACCTCGTGTCCCAGGTGGTAGAGCGCTCCCCGAATTCGCGTGTATCCCCAGCGCAGAGTGTCTCGCGCCATGCGTAGGACCAGGCTTTCGATCTCGCCGGCCACTCTCGGCCGCCCCGGGCTGCGTCTCTTACTTTGGCTGCCATCGTATTTCTTGGCGATCAGCTTTCGGTGCCAGCGCAGCAGGGTGTCCGGGGTGACGATGGTTCCGATCTCGAGGAATTGGCTTCTCTTCAAGTTCTTAGCTCTGACGGCGAGGCGCCTTCGCTGGTCGTCTGTGAAGCGCAGTCGTCTTCCGTCGAGCTGTCCGTCGAGCTGTTCGCGCAGGACGCGGTTCTCTTCTTGGAGATATGCAACGACTTGTTGCTGGCTTTGCTGGATCCATCCGGCGATCGTCGTCAGCAGGAACTGGAGCGGCAGATTGTGCATGGAGGAATTGTAGAGCCTTGAATCGCATCGCGAGGGGCACGATCACCCACCCATGACCGTGGCAGTTGCCGGGGACGGTTCAACGAAACGAGGGCGGCGTGGTGGTCGGCTGAGTTTTTACACCCTATGCGGTTCGGATTCGCTTTCGATTCGTCTCGGTGGGATCAATGGCGGTGAACTCTACCGCGACGCTTGAATTGGTTGTCCCGGACGACTTCATGACCGATTCATGCACCAACGCAGGTCAGATAGCTTCACAACCTTGCACATGACGCTTCCCCTTGTAGTGCGCATACTAGCAGGATGAACCGCGCAATAGGTTGCCTGATCGCCGGCGCGTTGCTGGCGGGGGCTGCACCGACGACAGCCGAGGCTTCCGATCCGACCGAGCCGCATCGCTGGCACATGCCGCGCCGCGGTGCTCGGGAGCTCGCCCAGGAAGTCGTCGGACCGGTGCATGCCGAATGGAATCGCCTCGGCCAGCTGGTGAACGACGGCAAGGGGAAGCTTGCAGACTGGGGCATGCGGTTCGATGTCGATCTCAACTTCTTCGAGCAGCACGCGAGCCGCGTGGAGTCGGGTCAGAAGAACTTCGGGAGCTTCTCCTGGCGTAACACGGGTGACTGGAAGCTCTTCGACCTCGGGAGCAGCGATTCTCTCCCGGCGATCGGAAAGGGATTCGTGAGCTGGACCGCGTTCGGGACGGAAGGGTTGGACTACGACGCGAACAACGAAACCCTTACGGGAAATGTTGGGGCGGTCAACACCCTGAACGCCACGGTCTTCGACAAGGGCGCGGTCGTCGATGAACTCTTCTGGAAGCAGGTGGCACTCGGCGGGAAGCTCCTGGTCCTCGCCGGCAAGATAGACCTACTCTACCACTTCGACACGAACCGGGTCGCCAACGACGGCTACTCGCAGTTCTTCTCGTACTCGCTCCAGAACAACCCCTCGATCCCCGGCCCGCTCTACGGCGGGTTCGGCGGGGTCCTTCGCGGCAACTTGCCGAAGAACGCCTACGTGATGGTCGGCGCAGGCGATTCGTCGATGGACAGCGCCGAGCTGCCGTGGCAGACCCTCGACAACGACTCCTGGTATCAACTCGTCGAACTGGGCGTGAGCCCGGACATCCCTGCGCTCGGAAAAGGCAACTACCGCCTCACACCGTGGCACAACCACCTCTTCGGCTCGGACGGCTTCGGCATCGCGCTCAACATCGATCAGGAACTCGGCAGGAAGGATGTCGTCGCCTTCTTCCGCTTTGGCTACGGCGACGAGGACGTGACGCCGGTAGAAATTTTCGTGTCCGGCGGGATCGGGCTCGAGGAGCCCTTCGGCCGCGAACGTGATCTCCTCGCATTCGGGGTGGCCTGGGCGGACCCGAGCTCCGGCGAGGGCTCCCGCGACGAGACCCTCCTCGAACTCTTCTACCGCGTGCACCTCGCGAAGGCCATTTCGATCACGCCGAACCTGCAGCTCGTCCTCGACCCGGCCGACAACCCGGACGACGACGTCGCGGTGGTGGGCGGTGTTCGCCTGCTCGTCGAGTTCTGAATCATGTCGACGCCGAGGCGCCAGACTCCTCTTCCTCGTCGAAGAGCTCGGGAATCATCAAGTAGGACCCGACCAGAAAGAACACGCCTCCCGTCGCGGTGAAGAAGCCCGCCCAGAAGAGCGCGTCGGTGTTGGCCGGGCCGGGGCCGGCGACGCTGTAGAGGGCTGAAAGCTGGAACGCCACCGAGCCGAGCAGGTTCGCCACGGCGACCCACCACGACACACTGCGCGGTGCGAAAGATCCCGCTCCCTGGGAGACCTCCGCGTAGGCAAGATAGCTCGCGACCAGGAAACAGACGCAGCCCACCATGTTCGGGGTCCATACCAGTAGATCCTCCCCTTCCCAGGAGAGGCCCGCGAGCGTCGCGTCTACCGTGTTGAAATTGAACATCACGGTACCGATGACCTGGACCGCGCTCGCGAGGTAGCCGAGGTTTCGAGGACGCCATCCGAACCAGCGCCAGCCGCGGGACTCGCCACTACGCAGTGCCTCCGTGACGTCCCCGTTGAGCGCCTCGAGCCATTGGAGCCAGGCCGCGCTCGTGAAGAAGATCGCGCCGACGACGAAGACCTGGTTCAGTACCGACCCATCACGCAGCAGCGCTGGGACGATGTGCGGCCAAGTGGCACCGACCCCGCCAAGCGTGAAGAGCGCAGACCCGATCGCGAAGAGAACCGCGATCCACCAAGCTAGTCGACGCGGTGCCCACAGGTGAAGAAAGGCGGTCGCGTGTACGGGCGGAGGGCGCCCGGCGCTCTTCACGTCGGGAACCTGGTGTGGGCGGAGCCCCT
This sequence comes from Myxococcales bacterium, assembly GCA_030622585.1. GTDB lineage: Bacteria > Myxococcota_A > Polyangia > Polyangiales > Houyiibacteriaceae > SG8-38. Next base: position 2,479 of record JAUXFZ010000173.1, on the reverse strand, counting down.
TGCGGTGTCGGCGCGATACCGCGACGAGGTAGCGGCCACCCCCAAGGTGACGCAGCCGGTGGGTAACAAATGGCCCGGGGCCTCTATTGCGGTCTTCACCTCCTGACGTTCGAATCGAACCACCCTCTGTCATCGTCCCGAGAGCGTAGTCAAACCCCGCGCCATTCCGCAGCCCAGTTGCGTCTCACAACATTCCGGACTCGGAGCGTTGCAACTGCAACGCCTTGAAAGCGAAGGGCATCGGTCGCTGCGGCTGTGGAAAGGCTTTGGAATTTCGGATCTGCTGCCCCGGATCGGGACAATTTGCACGTCATTCCGAGCTGATTGACATACCGCGTGTTTTCGGACGTCCTGAAAACGCAGTGTAAACTTCCTACTCTCGGAAGTTCTCGTGTGTCCAGCGTGTGGCGGAGAGGCGAAGGTCATCGCGGCGATCATTCAACCGTCGGTGATTCGGGCCATCTTGAATTCGTTGGGTATCTCTCACCGGGCACCACCGCTCGGTCCCGCGCGACCCGCATCCCAGGCCGTGGCGGAATTCTAGCTTCCGTGTATTCGAGATCTCATCCCGGGCCCTGGTCGGACAGCTGCGTCTGGCATCTGGGATCGGAACGTCAGCGGTGAACGCTCGCGGCGATCTGGCCCAGAGCCTTGCGAAATTGCGCTTCCTCTACTCTTCTGACGCCCTGATTCCCCACCGATCTTGCACACGGATTCGGACTAAAGGGGGTCAATGCTTCCTAGCCGCCGCTCGGATTCATCTACTTATCTCAATCGTTTGACAGGCATTCGGGCCGCGCAGTCACCATTTCGTGCAACTCACCGCAGTGACGCGTGCGGATAGCGAGAGTTGTTGTTCCGCTCGCCATGATAGAATCCCCCTGTGCCAGCCTCCGAGGTGTCAGCGATTCCGGAGGAACCCGAATGGCCAGGAGAGTCAAACGGGTTCTCCGCAATATTGGGTTCACATCGTTCAGATTGGCGTCGGTTGCCTCCGCAACGAATTTGACGGCTCGGATGCGTCCAGACCTGTCGTGACTCGTGTCGTTAGTTCGAATCGTGGAAGTTGGATGCGGGCTCCGGATCGAAGCTGGTGAGGTCGATTGGAGCGAGAGACCGGGCTCGTGCGGTCGGCTGCGCCGACCTTCCATCGGAAGCACTGCTTCCGCTCCCTCAGCTTGGGAATGTGACGGGAGCCGTGAAACTGTTCAGGTTTTCGTCTTACGAGTGGAAATGGGGGTCTTTAAGGGCCGTTAAAGCAAATCGAGTCAGATCAAGAAAGCACCGCTCGAGCGAGCAAGATGGAGGCATGACGACCCTTGGGCTACGGTCGGCGGCATGGACTGGCGCTCACGCATCACGATCGAACCGGGAAAACGGGGCGGAAAGCCGTGCATACGCAATCTGCGATTCACGGTTTATGACATCCTCGAATATCTGGCCTCGGGGATGAGTCAAGAAGAGATCCTGGCCGACTTTCCCGACCTCGAACACGACGACATTCTCGCCGCATTGGCGTTCGCGGCGGAGCGAGAGCGCAAGCTCGGCCGCTCGTCCGCTGCGTGAAGCTGCTCTTCGACGAGAATCTGTCTCACCACCTGATCGAGGCGCTCAGCGACCTCTACCCGGAATCGACTCACGTCCGAAATGTTCGACTCGAAGAAGCCGACGACCAGACGATCTGGTCATACGCCGTTGAGCACGACTACGTGATCGTCACCAAGGATTCCGATTTTCCTGAGCGCGTGCTCATCGAGGGTGGGCCGCCAAAGATCCTCTGGCTGCAACTCGGCAACTGCTCGACCTCCGAAATCGAAACGCTGCTGCGCGATCTCCATCGCGAGATCACCGAAATGGGCGCTAGCGACCAGGCAGTGCTGCTCGCCATCCCATAGCACCGCGCCGCCAGAATCGAGTAGAGAAACTGTGGAGCGCGAGACCGGGTTCGTGCGGTCGGCTGCGCCGACCTTCCATCGAACCCGCACGCAATCCGTGCTGCGCGACGTCGCGGTTGATCAAAGCTGGTGAGGTCGATTGGAGCGCGAGACCGGGTTCGAACCCATCGGAAGCACTGCTTCCGCTCCCACAGCTTGGGAATGTGACGGGGGCCGCGAAACTGCTCTGGTTTTCGTCTTACGAGTGGAAATAGGGGTCTTCAAGGGCCGTTAAAGCAAATCGCTGGAGAGCTGGGATCAGCAACCTGCCACCAACTGCTCTGGTAGAAGATACAGCGATTAGCGTGTCCGCTGCTGCCAGCCTTGAGGGTCGCGGCGGTAGTGCCAGACCGCGTAGATCACGATTTGATCGGTCTCGATCTCGTAGTAGACCACGAAAGGAAAGCGCCGAACTGGAGCGCGGCGGCTTTCCTCATCGACCAGCGGATACAACTCGGGACTCCGCTCGATGCGCGCAAAAGTGGCCTCTGCAGAACGTAGGAATTCGGCACCCAGTCCCGGGTGTTGTTCGTCGTACCACCGGC
>JAUXFZ010000312.1 GCA_030622585.1 Myxococcales bacterium | reverse complement strand
TTCCAAGCGCCTCGGATCGTAGATAGCGCGCTCCTTCGCGGCACGCCTCGGCGAAAGACGCTTGAGCGCATCGGTGCGAAGGGTCCGAGGGTCTGCGAAGAGCTCTCGAAGCTCGGCGTCGGTGCGTACACCAGTGCCGGCGGCGATGAGGGCGCCCATGGACGCTCCGGACAGAACATCGGGCAGAAGCTCGTTCTCGAACAGCGCCTTGACCACGCCAATGTGAATGAAGCCGAGCGTCGCGCCCCCCGAAAGCAGGAGTGCCGAACGGCCAAAAATGTGTGCCGCGCGTCGAAACCCAACCAACGTGAACGCCGGCTCGAGCCCAGTCTGACCGGGGTCCGCCAAGTACTCGATGCTCGCAAGCGCCTCTGCGTAGAACGCCTCGACGACGTGCTTGGTCCCGAGCGGCGTGACCGCATAAAGCCGTGGGTCCGCGAGCTCGCCGAGGTGACGGTACAGCGCTTCCCGCAACAAAGGAACGAGCTCGAGCGCCTTCCCCGCCTCACGCGTGCGCGTCAGTTCCTCGGTGTGTTCGATCAGAAGAGCGGCATCATAGACGGACGACTCGGGCTTCGCCTGCCACGCCGCTGCTCCGGTCCGGTCGGCCTTCGCCTGCGCTTTCTCACGCCACTCGTCGTACCCGTCACTCACACCACTCGCCTCCGGAAAAGGGGTCCGACCCGTATATCACGACGCTGACGCTGACGCTGACGCCGGCACTGGCACTGGCACTGGCACTGACACTGACACTGACACTGGCACTGGCACTGACACTGGCTAGCGCTTGTGCTTCTTCACGGTCTCGAAGAAGGACTTCCCGGGGTCGGGGGTGTGGGGGTCTAGCATGCCGGCGCCTATTTGGTCGGCTGCTTCGCGGGGGTCGTCGGGTTCGGGAGAGAGGTCTGGGAGGGACATGCCCGAACGGAGGACTTCGATGGCTCGGTGGGTGGAGAGGTAGACTCGGCCTTCGCTTGCCAGTTTCTCTAGGAGGCCAGTGCGGTGGAGGACGTCGCGGACGGGGCCTTTGATTCGAGTGAGAACCAATTTGATACCCTGAGCGCCTAGCTCCTCGTCGAGCTCGGCCAAGGTCGCGGCGGCGGCGGAGTCGAGGTCGTTGACGCCGGCGGCTTCGAGCACGAAGTAGCGCACGGGGTCTTCCGAGTCGCGGATCAAGGTGCGCACGGTCTCTTTGAGGAAACTGACGTTGCCGAAGTAAAACTGGGCGTCGACTCGAACGAGGATGATGCCAGCGAGGGTTTCGGCGTGTGGGTGGCGCGCGATGTTGACGTAGGTATGGGATTGCGGGATGCGGCCGAGCACCGCGAAGTGAGGGCGCGTGGTTCGCACGAGGAAGAGCAGGACCGAGGCGGCGATACCGACGAGGATGCCCCACTGGATGCCGAGCGAGAGCGTTGCGAAGAACGTGATGACGAGGAGGTAAAAGTCGGCGCGTTTGACGCGGTAAACCTCGGCTGCGCCCCGAAGGTCGATCAGCCCCGCCACCGCCGAGACGATGATCGCGCTCAGCGCGGCCTTCGGCAGGTAAAAGAACGCGCGCGTGAACGCGAGGAGCGTGATGACGACGATGGCGCAGGTCACGAGCGCAGCCAGTTGTGTGCGGGCGCCAGCGCGTGCGTTGACAGCGGTACGTGAGAAGCCACCGGCGATCGGATAGCCGCCGGTCAGGCCACCGGCCAGGTTGGAGAAGCCGAGCGCGATCAGCTCGCGGTTGGGGTGAATGTCATAGCGGTTTGCTTGGGCAAATGTTCGTCCGACGGAAATGGCCTCCATGAACGAGACGAGTGCGATCGTTGCGGCCGCGGGAATGAGTTGTGTGAGGAGCGCGGCGTCGACGGTTGGCACGTGGAAGCCAGGCAGGCCCGCCGGAACCTCACCGACGATGGAGACACCCTGAGTCGAGAGACCAAGTCCCCAAACCGCAAGGGTCGTGGCAACCACGACGAACAACGCGGCAGGAACACGTGGAAGGCGCCTCTTACAAAAGACGAGCGCCGCAATCGACGATGCTCCGATCGCAAGCGTCGGCCAAGACCAACCTGACGCGCTTTGAATCGCCTCCCAGACGACGAGATGGACGTGATGGGTGCGCGGCAGATCGACCCCGAGGAGATGCCCAAGCTGACTGGCTGCGATGATGAGCGCCGCGGCCGCAGTGAACCCCGCTACGACGGGCCGCGACAGGAAATTGACGAGGAAACCCGCGCGCAGAAACCCGAGACCCGCCTGTATGCCGCCAACCATGAGCCCGAGGGCGGCGGCAATGAGCACGTAGTTCTCGGTGCCAATCGTGGCGATCGCGCCCACGGCTCCAGCGACCAAGATCGAATCCATGGCGACAGGACCGACGGCGAGGTGCCTCGACGTTCCGAGCACCGCATAGAGCAGGAGCGGCGCTACGGCCGCGTACAGTCCGTGAATCGGCGGAAGCCCCGCGAGGAGCGCGTAGCCCATCGCCTGCGGAACCAGCATCACGGCGGTCGTCAGGCCAGCAACGACGTCGGGCCCGAGGTCGGCGCGTTGGTAGCTCCGCAACCAGCCAACAATCGGCAGCGCCGGAACGCCCCGACTCATCCGTCGATCATCGCGGCAGCCTGTGCGTCTGCCGGCCCCCCAGTGCGGCTTTCACGAAGCCTCACGAAGAGCTGGTAGCCGCCCACGCCGACCAGCATCGCTGCACCAAACGTGAACGCCTCCTGCGACCCAGCACCCACCGAGGTGAGCGCAGGTCCTGGGCAATACCCTCCGAGCCCCCAGCCGACGCCGAAGATCGCGGAGCCCATGACGAGTCGCGCATCGATGTCCTTGCGCGTTGGCAACGAGAAGGCAGGCGCCCAGATCGGCCTTTGCCAGGTCCGAACGGCCCAGCGATAGACCGGTGCGTAGACGAGAATCGCGCCGCCCATCACGAACGCGAGGCTGGGGTCATAGTTCCCAAAGAAGTCGAAGAAGCCGATGATCTTGGCCGGCTGGGTCATCCCCGCGACCGCGAGCCCAATGCCGAATACCAGGCCCCCAAGAAAGGCGCCGACTTTGACCTTCATACCGCCCCCCCGAATACCTCGTTGGCGCCGAACACCGTAAGCGCTGCGGTCGCCATGAATGAAATCGTCGCCACGGTGGACCGCTTCGACAAGCGCCCGATGCCGCACACGCCGTGACCGCTCGTGCAGCCACCCCCGATCTGGGTGCCGATTCCCACGGTGAGGCCAGCGATCACCAACGCCGGCGTCGAGCGACTGATCCCGACGAGATAGTCCTGCGGAAAGAAATAGCTCCAGCCGAAACCTGCGGCGAGAAGCCCCAAGAGGAACATGACGCGCCAGGAAGTATCACCCGGCACGCGCCGAAAAACGCCTCCGGCAATTCCACTAATGCCGGCGATCCGCCCATGGAACAACAACAAGCCGGCAGCTGCGATGCCGATCAACAGGCCCCCAATGGAGGAAGCAATCGGTGTAAAAGACTCCATGGGGCACATTCAAAGCAGCACCGGTGGCAAACCGCCAGCCCTTTCTCCTGGGCGGGGTTTGCGAAAACGATCGAGTGCTGTTAATTCAGCGACTTAGGGACGGTTCGTGCGCCGCACCGCCCGACTGCCAGGAGGCTATCGATGCTACTTCGTCAACTCTTCGATCACGAGACCTGGACCTACACGTACCTCGTTGCCGACGAGGCATCTGGCGAGGCTGTGCTGATCGACCCAGTCCTCGATCAGATCGCGCGCGACACCAAGCTCCTCGATGAGCTCGGACTGAAGCTCCTGTACACGATGGACACCCACGCCCACGCCGACCACATCACCGCGTCGGGGCTTCTGCGGCAACGACTTGGAAGCAAGGCTATCGTAGGCGCCGATGCGGGCGCCGACTGCGCGGACGTTCTCGTGTCGAACGGCGCCACGTTGGAGGTGGGCGAACTGACATTCGAGGTGCGTGCTACGCCGGGACACACCAGCGGATGCGTCACCTATGTCATGGCAGACCACAAGAACGCGTTTTGCGGCGACGCACTGCTCATCCGCGGAACCGGTCGAACAGATTTCCAGCAAGGCAGCGCGGAGCAGCTCTATCGCTCGATCCACGACCAGCTCTTCACTCTCCCGGACGACACGATCCTCTGGCCCGGGCACGACTATCGCGGTCTGACGTTCACCACCGTTGGCGAGGAGAAGCGGTTGAACCCGCGCGTGGGCGACGGCAAGACCGCAGCGGAGTTCGTAGAGATCATGGCGAATCTCGACCTGCCGATGCCCAAGAAGATCGGCGTGGCCGTCCCCGCCAACCTGCACTGTGGTCTCGTGCCCCCCATCTCGATGTCGGGCGACCCCATCGCCGAGCGCGGCTGGGC
>JAUXFZ010000238.1 GCA_030622585.1 Myxococcales bacterium | reverse complement strand
TCTGAGTCCGCGGCGGCGTCCACGACTCCGGCCCGCACGGGGTTGTTGTGAACGTACGCGAAGAGAGCGATGGCCGTTGTGCCTGACGCAATGGAGGCAGACGGTCGCCCTGCAAACACCGGACCGAGCCGCCCTTCGCGCTTGTTGAGCCAAAGTGCGAAACCCGTGTTGAGTGGCTCGAAAAACCCGGCGAGAGGATCCCGACCGCTCCACATGACCCAGTGGATGTGTGAGCTCATGAGCGCGTAGGCAAGCGGCTTCCAGTCTACGCGCTCTGAGATCTGCGCGGCGCGCCGCAGATACTCACGACGATGGCGTGGTCCCGCTAGCCGGAACTCCTTGTTGACGAAACGCGAGATCACGTGAACGACGCGGCCGGGCGAAACGATGCGCGCGAAGCGAGGCACGCCCCGTAGTCGGTCAAGCGTGTGGCAGGTTTCCCCAAAAAGGAAAGAAAGAAAGACCGTCCCCCTTGCTTCGGCGGGCCCTGCGGGCCTATGGTCTCGGCGGTCGATGCCTGTGCTCAACCGAAGACGCTTTTTGGAGATTTCCACTGTCGCCACGGGCGTTGCCGCCGTTGGCGGCATTCCGGCATTTGCGCGCGGCGTTCTGGGTAGCTCGGAGACGCTCAGCACGGTTCCCACGATCTGCGATATCTGTTTTTGGAAGTGTGGTTCAGTCGCGCATCTCCGCGACGGAAAACTGTGGAAGATCTTGGGCAACGAGATCGATCCGTTGAGCGAGGGTCGGCTTTGTCCTCGCGGCACCGGTGGGGTCGGGGCTCACTACGACACGAATCGCTTGACCTCACCGCTCATTCGCAAGACCGAGCGCGGCCAAGAACAATGGGTGGAGGCTACCTGGGACGAAGCGCTGCAATACATCGCCGAGCGCATGCTGAAGATCAAGGCCGAGTACGGCCCGGAGTCGATGGCGCTCTTCAGTCACGGGATCGGCGGCAAGTTCCTCAAGCACACGATGCATGCCTACGGTACGCCCAACCTCACGGCGCCATCCTACGCACAGTGTCGCGGCCCGAGAGACGTCGGTTTTTCACTCACTTTTGGCGAAGGGGTGAGCACCCCGGAGCGCACGGACATCGCCAACGCCGAGTGCCTCGTCCTGATCGGCTCGCACCTCGGCGAGAACATGCACAACACCCAGGTGCAAGAGTTCGCGCAAGCCATCGAAAAAGGCGCCTCGATCATCGTCGTTGATCCGCGTTTCTCGGTCGCCGCCAGCAAGGCGCAGCACTACCTGCCCATCAAGCCCGGCACGGACATCGCTCTCTTGTTGGCGTGGATGAACGTGCTCGTGACCGAAGAGCTGTACGACAAGGAATATGTCGACGCCTATGGTTTCGGCTTCGACGCCTTTGCGGCGGACATCGCACCCTACACCCCGGAGTGGGCGTACCCGAAGACCAGCCTCACCCCAGCCATCATCCGCGAAACCGCGCGCGAAATGGCGCGGCACAAGCCCGCGTCTCTCGTCCACCCCGGCCGTCACGTCACTTGGTATGGCGACGATGCGCAGCGCAGCCGCGCGATTGCTCTGCTCAACGCATTGCTCGGGAGCTGGGGGCGAAAGGGCGGGTTCTATTACCCGGCGGGCATGGATGTTCCCGGATATCCCTACCCAGACTATCCGACTCCCAGCCGACCGAAGGCCGACAACCCGGACCACAAGTATCCGTTCGCCGATGGCACGTTGAGTAACGGGATGCGCGACGCCACCATCAGCGGCAAGCCGTATCCCATCAAGGGCTGGATGGTGTACGCCACCAACTTGATCGAGGCGCTTCCGAACAAAGCGGAAACGATTCGCGCCATCCAAGAGCTCGACCTCATGGTGGTGGTCGATGTGATTCCAAGCGAGATCGCAGGTTGGGCCGATGTCGTGCTCCCTGAGGCCGTTTACCTCGAGCGCTACGACGACCTGCACGTCAGTTGGTTTCGTCAACCCTTCGTCGGGCTTCGGCAACCTGTGGTGGAGCCCCCCAACGGCCAGAAGCCGGGATGGTGGATCGCGCGCGAGCTGGCGAACAAGCTTGGTCTGCAAGCGTACTACCCATGGAAAGATATCGAGGACTATCTCCGGACGCGGGTCGAGAGTGCGGGTCTCAGCTTCGACGAGCTCAAGCAGAAGGGCGTGATTCTCGGGCCCAAGCAACCACTCTACTTCGATGAAGGGGTACCCGCGGAATTCTATACACCGTCGGGCAAGATCGAGTTTTATTCGACGCAGCTTGCCGAGGCCGGCTTCGACCCGGTGCCCAAGTTCACGCCTCCCGAAGAGCCGCCTCCAGGGTCGTTCCGTCTGCTCTACGGGAGGGCTCCGGTGCATTCCTTTAGCCGAACGCAGACCAATCCGATTCTGTCGGACTTGATGGACGAGAACGAAGCCTGGATAAACCAGGATATCGCGCGTCGCTACGGGCTAGAGAGCGGCGACTACGTGCAGCTCAAGAACCTTGATGGTGTCACGAGCAAGCCGGTCAAGGTCAAGGCGACTCAACGCATTCGAGGCGACTGCATTTTCATGACGCATGGGTTCGGGCACACGTCACGTGGGATTTTTCCGAAGTACAAGAAGGGCGCAAGCGACGCCGGGCTCATCACCAAATACAAAGTCGATCCACTGATGGGCGGCACCGGCATGAACGTGAACTTCGTAACCATCGAGCTTGGGGCGTAAGGCGATGGCTCGGTTTGGAATGGTGATCGACACGAGCAAGTGCATCGGGTGCATGGACTGCGTGGCGGCCTGTAAGACCGAAAACGACGTCCCCGATGGGTTTTGCCGGGACTGGATCGTTACCGAGGTGACGGGCGTGTTCCCGGACCTCTCCATGGAGATTCGCAGCGAGCGCTGCAACATGTGCGACAACCCGCCTTGCGTGCATTGTTGTCCGACTGGGGCGAGCCATGTATCGGATTTCGGCAAGCTCGTGCAGATCAACGCGGATATGTGCATTGGCTGTAAGGCGTGCTTGGCGGCATGTCCCTACGGCGCGCGCTACACGCATCCGGACGGATACGCCGACAAGTGCACCTTCTGCGACCATCGCCTCAAGGTCGGTCAAGATCCGGCGTGCGTAGCGGTCTGCCCCACGCACTGCATGCACTTTGGCGACCTCGACGATCCCAACAGCGAGGTGACCGAGCTGTTGAACTCGCGCGAATCGAAGACTCTGTTGCCGGAGGCGGGCACCGAACCGAGGGTCCATTTTCTCACGGACAAGGCGAAACAATGAGCGGCCGAAGCCCGGACTTGAACACTGAGGTGCAGCCTACGGTTGCCGAGTCGTCGCGAGTGCTGCGGGATCTCGAGCGCTCCCTGCCCGTCGACGACTTGATGGCTTGGCTGATTGGCACTCTGCCGCTCGCCAATCGCGATGAGGTGTTCAAGGTCCTCAAGGTTATCTACGAAGCGGGTTTCGAGATCGCGTCGGCGAGCGCAACGGCACAACCCTACAAGATCGGCCAAGAGCTGTTTCAAGCGTGTCCCCAGCGTGTCACTGGGCGCGGCGCGAGATAGGACCGATGCGGGAATACACGACGACCAACACCAACCCACTCGTCGACCTCTCTCACGAGGTTTGGGGCTGGGAGATCCCGGTTTATCTGTTCTTGGGTGGCCTGGTCGCCGGCATGATGATCATCTCCGGATACTTTTTTCTCTCCGGGCGATGGCGCAATCGTGACTCCTCCAGTTACGTACTGCCGGCCTTGAGTCTGGTCCTGCTATCGGCGGGCATGTTGGCCCTGTTCCTCGACCTCGAGCACAAGCTCTACGTTTGGCGCTTGTACCTCACCTTCGAGGTGACCTCTCCGATGTCCTGGGGCTCGTGGATCTTGCTCCTCGTCTACCCGGTGTTGATCGCCAGTCTGCTGTTGGCACTACCAGCGGCGCTCAGAGAACGCTCGCCCAGCCTCGCCAAGCTGTCGGATCGCATCCAGGCACGGCCATCGACGGTACGATCGATCGGCGCTCTCAACATCGCGCTCGGCATCATGGTAGGCATCTACACCGGGATTCTGCTCAGCGCGCTCGGAGCGAGGCCGCTTTGGAGTAGCGCGTTGCTCGGCCCGCTTTTCCTCGTTTCCGGCGTTTCCACTGCAGCGGCGCTAGTCGATCTGGTGGCGAAGGATCACGCGGAGCGGGATCTGGTGTCGCGCGCAGACATCGGCCTCATGATCACAGAGCTGCTGTTCATCGCCTTGTTCCTGATCGGCTTGATGAACACCTCCAAGGTTCACCAGGAGGCCGCAGGCTTGCTGCTCGGCGGGCCATTCACGGCGGTGTTCTGGGTCCTCGTCGTCGGGCTCGGCCTGCTCGTCCCGATCGTCATCCAGACTTTGACTGCGACCCACAGGATCAGGCACACCGTCGTGGCTCCCGTGTTGGTGCTCGTCGGCGGCCTCGTGTTTCGGATCGTCATGGTCAGCGCCGGGCAACTGACCCACTGGACGCCCATGTGACCCATTCATCGAACCCTCGTTGCCCAGGAAGGAAGGTCTTCATCCAATGACATCCGCACGTGAGCCAGCTCCTTACATGAACCCGTACCTTGCCGGTGTGGGTTTGGGGCTGGTGCTTTTGCTCGCGTTCGTCGTGATGGGCCGGGGACTTGGCGCCTCGGGCGCATTTTCGACCATCGTTGCAGTACTCGTCGATGCCGTCGCGCCCGAGCACGCCCGCGCTAACGATTTCTATGTAGGGTATCTGGAGAACGGCTACGGGAGCCCCTTCAAGAGCTTCCTGATGTTTGAAGTCATCGGCGTGCTGGTCGGCGGTTTCATTTCCGGATCGCTGGCGGGCCGTGTGAAGCGGACGATCGAGAGGGGCCCAAGGATGTCCGCCAAGGGACGCATCGCGCTCGCGATCCTCGGAGGCACCATGATGGGCTTCGGCGCCAAGCTGGCGGGAGGCTGCACTAGTGGTCAGGGCTTGTCCGGCGGCGCCGTGCTCGGGCTCGGCAGCTGGACGTTCATGATCATGGTCTTCGTCGGGGGCTACGCAGGGGCCTATTTCCTGAGGAGGGAGTGGCGATGATCGCCCCGTTCTACAAATACGGTTTGTTCGGC
>JAUXFZ010000104.1 GCA_030622585.1 Myxococcales bacterium | reverse complement strand
GGCCGGCACGAAGTCGGCGCTCGAGCGCGGGTAGCTGGTCATCGCGATGGAACGTTTTGTCCTCTGGCACAGGATCCTCCCTCCCGCCTTCGAAGAAGAGGAGAGCACCGCCGCCGCCGGGCAGTGGGCGCGCTACGTCACCAACGAGGTGCAGGCCGCGGGGGGCGAGATGATCTCGTCACTGGCGGGCACCGTCGTCGCGAATTTCGCTCTTCACGACCTCAAGACCGCGATCAACATGGCTCTGCGATTGCTCGCGGAAGCCGAGTCACAACCTGTGCCTGCCGGTGGGCTTCCCATCGCGTTTGGCATCGCCAGTGGCGACATTCAACGGCAAGAAGAGGACGCCGGTCATCTCACCGATAGCGGAAGTGCGATCGATCGCGCGCAGCTACTGGCCAACCAGGCGTGCGCCGGCGAGGTCGTTCTCGACGTCGAATCCCGCGAAGCCGCGTCGAGGACTTATCTATTCGGTCGGTCCGTCAGCACGACCTCGTTTGCACTGCACGGCGAGGCCATCGACCGAGGCCGCCCGCTGCTCGAAGAATGCCGACAGGCGGTGGGCTTGCTCCAGCCCGCACCCGTGCCGGCGAGCATTCGCCATGCGCTCGAGCCGCTGAAGGAAGCCGCGGCGAGCGCTCAGACCTGTGTGTTCTATCTGATGGGAGAGCTCGGCGTCGGCGCGCGCGCGGGCGTTTTTGCGCTGCGCGACGAGCTCCGGCCGCCTGCGTTCCTAGAAATCGGCGCGGTACCTGGCGGGCTCGAGCCGCTCGGGGGACTGCGCCTGGCGCTCCTCAAGGCATGGCGAAGGCTCGAACCGACTCGGCGGGCTCTCAAGAAGGCCGAGCCCGGCGTAGCCAACGCGCTCAAGGCCATCGCTTGCGCGACCCCTCCCCCACGTGGAGCGACGATCCACGCACTCAAGGCGACCTTCCGCGCGCTGCAACCGGATCACGGAATTCCGTGGATCTACATCGACCGCGTCTCCGCCGTCGACCCAGCCACCCTCGGGGTCATCGGCGCCGCCCTGGCGGACGAGTCCGTCGCCGCCATGCTCTGTATCCGAACGACGGAGTCGAGCGTTCCCGCGGGCCTGCGAGGCTTACACGGAGCCGCGAGAATCGACCTTCCCGCGCTCGATCCGAACGAGGCTCTGGTCGTAGCGTCCGGAATTCTCGGGCCAGATACCAGCATGGAGATCGCCACGCAGCTCGTGGTCACCGGCGGGACAACGGTCCTCGGCATCAACGAGGCGGCGCGAACCATGATCGCCACAGGCGACATCGTGCATGAAGGCGGCGCGTTCACGTGGCGCGACGAATCTGCGGAACGGCGCCAGCACGTCGGGCCTCGCGCTCTGCTCGAAGAACGCTTCGCGACGCTCGACACGTCGTCGATGCGCTTCCTAGAGATTGCTTGCTCCGCGCTCCCTGCTTCGTCCGCACAGGTCGTCGACGCAGCGGTCGCGTTGGATGGGATAGCACCGAACACGCGGAAAAGGGCTCTCGAAGCCCTGGTCAACGACGGGCTCCTGAGGCCCGACGCCAAGCCCGAGTCGGAGCTCTTGCGAAGGGCGGTCGTGCAACGCATGCCGCCGGCCCGGCGAACCGAGGTGTACCGCTTCGTCGCGCAAGCGCTTCATACCGCCGAGCCGCTGGTGGGGCCTTCGATGGCAGCCACCGTGGGCGCCTACCTGTGCGAAGGAGGCGATCTCTCCCGGGGAGCCCACGCGATTCTCGAAGCCGGCTCCCTCGCGGCCGACAACGGATACACCAACGCGGCGGTACGGTTGGCGGCTGCGGCAGTGCAGTATCAACCCGACCCGGAGACTCGCGAGGTCGCCTCTGAGATCAGCCGAGCGGTGCGCCTGCCGTCAGCGCCACCACGGGACGAAGAAGACGAACGGCCAACGATTCCGATCCCTGAGGCGGAGCTCGAGAATCCGGCCAACGAGCTCGTGCGGACGCTCAAGGCACGAGAGCACGAGCACTTCGATGCCTTGGTCGAGTCGTCGATTGCAGCTGGCGGCGACCTCACCGGAGCGCACTGTCTTCGCGTGGTTTCGTACGTAACCCGCGAAGACGTTCCCGCAGCCAAGCGGGCTCTCGAAGCCGCCAAGAAGAGCCCCAATCAAACGCCGGCGGCCGTCATCCGCATCGCGATCGCCTCCGCATGCCTGCAGCTGGCCCGTGGGCGAAGACGCGACGCGATGATCGACGCACTCGAAGCCCTAGCCGCCGCCCGCGACCAACAGGATGGGCCAGGCGAAGCCGCCGCCTTGAAAATGGTCTCGACCGCGTGCCTAGCGACGGGACTCGAGAGCGACGCCACCCGGCTCGCCCACGTCGCAGAAGCCGTCGCCAGCTAGTGTGCAGCTCACAAAGGTAGTGCTGCAAAGCGAGTCTAGAGCGGGCGGGGTTGCGCGGAAGCGCGAGCCGAAGGCGACGCCCGGCGCGCATGCGCCGCCAAGGCAAAGCGAAGCGCATGCCGCGGAGGGAGGATTACGCGGCGGGGGTGGGTGGGTTGGATGAAACAAGCCTGACCACGTTGCCACTCGACACAACGCTTTCGGATCGCACATTAGTCGGTGGTTGCGCGGCCGATCGGGTAGGATCCGAGGACCTTGAGAAAGGTCGTGACCGCTTCGAGATCTCGCAGGGCGGCCTGTGTCGTCTCGCGATCGACGTTGCCCTCGAAGTCGACATAGAAGACATATTCGAATGGACTGTGCGGCTTGGGACGTGATTCGATCTTCGTGAGATTCAGACCCCGTTCAGCGAAGATCGCGATGCACCGCGCCAAGGCGCCCTGCTCGTGAATCGTCGAAAAGATAAGTGAAGTCTTGCAAGGCACGCCTGGCTCGTGGTGGGCAGGCTCCCGGGCAACCATCACCATCCTCGTGTAATTCTCCGGATGGTCGGCGATATCGCGGCGCAGAATCGGCAGCCCGTGCAGCGCAGCCGCCTCCTCGCTGGCGATGGCAGCTTGCGTCGAGTCGGCGTCCCGTTTGACGCGCTCGACGGCCATTGCCGTGTCGATGAACGCCTCTACGTGGCAATCCTCGAGCGTCTCGAGAAACTCGCCGCACTGCGCCAACGCGACCGGATGTGAATACACCCGGCGAATGTCGGTCACCGGTACATCCGCTGCGCCGATGAGGCAGTGGGCGATTGGCTGAAACTCCTCCCCGACCAGGGACAACCCCGTGTCAGCCAACAGGTCATAACTGTCGTTGATCGACCCAGCGATGGAGTTCTCGAGCGGGAGGACCGCGACATCGACCTCGCCCGCTTTCACCGCCTCGAGCATCTCGCGAAAACTATGATAGCCGACGCAGCGAAGCCGCGCCTCGGCGCCAGCGAAGTGATGCTTCGCAGCGAGTTGGCTATAGGCGCCCTCCGTGCCCTGATATCCGACCGCGAGCTCTTGTTTCGTCTGCGCCAAAGCGAAGGGCCTCAATCCCGGAAATTCACGTATTGCAGCGGCAGGTCGAAGTCTTGCTCTTTGAGGAACGCAATCGCGTCCTGCAGATCGTCGCGCTTCTTGCCGGACACCCGCACCGAATCGCCCTGGATCGAGGCCTGCACCTTGAGCTTGTTGGCCTTGATCTCCTTGACGATTTCCTTGGCCTTTTCTTTGGATACGCCTTCCTTGAGCTTGATCAGCTGACGCCACGTTTGCCCGCCTGCCTGCTGGGGCGCCTGCGCATCGAGCGACTTCAGGGACACCTGCCGGCGGACCATCTTGCTTTCGAGCACATCGCGCGCGGCGTCTACCCGGCCCTCGCTGTTCGCCCGAATCACGATCCCGTCCTCGGTCTGTTCGATCTTGCTGTCGGTGCCCTTGAAATCATACCGTTGAGCGATCTCTTTGCTCGCTTGGTTACGTGCATTGTCGACCTCGTGTTGGTCGATTTTGGAAACAACATCGAACGACGGCATGTGGACCTCCGGGGCGCGACCATATCACGGCGTTGGCTTCCGGCGAGCCGGCTTCTCTACGTCCACGCCCGAGTCCCCGCGGACGAGCGGCGAGAAGAAGTTGTCCTTCTTGGTGTACTCGTCGACGCGGAAAGCGAACTTGTAGCTCGGGGCTGACCTCATGTTGCAATCGGTGCGCTCGCAGAACCGGCACGTCGTTCCAACGGGCACCGACATCTTTTTCGGGTCCGCGAACGGGAGGTCGTCGGCATATGCAAAATGCTTGGCATCGTCCGCATGCGTGCCGAGGCCGATGCTGTAGGTCGTGCCCTTGACGAGCGAACCCTGTTGAGGCTCGCTGACGACCTTGGCAAAGCAGAAATACGTCGATCCGTCCGGAAATGCGGAATATTGCTTGGTGATCACGCTGGGGGTCAGGAACGCGAGGTGCACAGCCATCTTGGGGCAAGAGCCATCTTGGTGCGGGAACCGAATCCCGTCTCCTGAATATCGCTTCGAGATGTTACCGGCGACATCCACCCTCAAGAAGTGCATCGGGACGCCGCGGCGGCGCGGGTCCGAAAGATTGCACATCCGGTGGGCCACGGTCTCGTACGACGACTCGAATAGCTGCGCGAGGAGCTCGACGTCATGCCGAGTGCTAGTCACCTCGCGGTAAAAATCTGGATAAGGGAGCAGGAGCGCGCCGGCGAAATAGTTGGCGAGGTGGATCTTGATGAGCTTCCGGGTCTCGGAATGCTGGCCGCTGTACCCTTCGAGAATCGGCTTGTGGAGCTTTTCCTCGTCAAAGAGGCCGAGCGCGATCGTATGCGCAAGCTGAAACTTCAGGCGCTGCTCGAACAAGTCGCCCGAGACGGTGAGGATTCGCTGGTCGGCATTCCACGTCCGGATGACCGAGCTATCGGTGCGTTCGGAAATTCGCTGCACACGGACGCCCACCTGTTCGAGCAACCCACGCTCGAGGTCGTCGCTCGTGACGCGTCGGCCGAGTCCGCAGTCGCGCCGAAATTGCTGCGCGCGTTCTTCGAGCTGCTCGAACCAGTTGGCATGCTGCTCGAGAAAATCGGTCACTTCATCGTACGGGCTGTAGTCGAAGCGCAGGGAGTCGTCGTCCGCCTGCCGCTCGCGTTGCGCGATGCTTGCCATCACGTGGTCGAGCTGACTGCGTGTGTTCTTGTAAAGATTGAATAGCGCCGTGATCGTGGCCACCATCCGAGGCTCGGCGCTGATACTGGCCAGGTCGTCCTCGCTGAGGTTGAGAGAGCGCAACAAGGGCTCGTCGAGAAGCCGCGCAAGGCCGTCGTCGACCCGATGCTCGCCGAGGCTCCCCATGAAGTCTTCGACCGCAACGCCGTAGAGCTCGAGCGCTTGAAACAGCAGGGGCAGCTGCACGACGCGCTTGCCCTTCTCGATGAGGCTCAAATAGGCGGGGGAGATCTTGAGGCGGCGGGCGACCTCACTTTGCTGTAGGCCCCGCCGCAGCCGTAGCTCCCTCAAACGCTGCCCCATCGCTGCGTTCGTTTTCGCCATCCGAGCCGTTTACCGCAACTTTACAAGATCCACCAGGCCCTCAAAACGAAGAAAAGCTATGTTTCTCAGCCGCTTGACCCCCACCCGCCGTATGATAATCCAAGGTACACCGGGCTCGACCGTGTGAAGCTGTAAAGAGCACCGCAACGGTCACGCGGGCCTAGAACGCAAGCAACGCGAAAAACGAGGTAGGCTTCTGCCCCCTCGGCAAATCGCAGAGGAAAGGACCGGCGGATGGCAGAGGACGGCAAGCGGAAGCGCGACAAACCGTGGATCATGCGGACCTACTCGGGCCACAGCACGGCGGCGGCGTCCAACGCGCTGTATCGGACCAACCTGGCCAAGGGCCAGACAGGCCTCAGCGTGGCGTTCGATTTGCCGACCCAGACCGGGTACGACGCGGACGATCCGCTTGCGCGCGGAGAGGTCGGTAAGGTCGGCGTTCCGGTTTCGCACATTGGCGACATGCGTGCGCTCTTCGACGGATTGCCTCTCGATCAGATGAACACGTCGATGACGATCAACGCGACGGCGGTATGGCTGTTGTCGCTGTACGTAGCCGCCGCGGAAGATCAGGGCGTCGACCCGAGCGTCCTTCGCGGAACGACGCAAAACGACATCATCAAGGAATACCTTTCCCGCGGCACCCACATCTTCCCGCCCGCCGCGTCGATGCGGTTGATCACCGATCTCGTCACGTACACGGTCAAAGAGGTTCCCAAGTGGAACCCGATCAACATCTGCAGCTACCATCTTCAGGAAGCGGGTGCGACGCCGACACAAGAGCTTGCCTACGCGTTGGTCACGGCCATCGGCGTGCTCGACGCGGTGAAGGCCACGGGCCGCGTGCCAGACAGCGAGTTCGGCAACGTAGTCGGACGCATGAGCTTCTTCGTCAACGCCGGCATTCGCTTCGTCGAAGAGCTTTGCAAGATGCGCGCTTTCGTCGAGCTCTGGGACCGCGTCACACGAGAGCGCTACGGCGTCACGGACGCGAAGCAGCGGCGTTTCCGGTACGGTGTTCAGGTGAATTCCCTAGGCCTCACCGAGCAGCAGCCCGAGAACAACGTGATTCGAATCGTCCTCGAAATGCTTGCGGTGACGCTCAGCAAGGACGCGCGAGCGCGAGCGATCCAGCTTCCAGCCTGGAACGAGGCGCTCGGCCTGCCACGTCCGTGGGACCAGCAGTGGTCACTGCGCGCGCAGCAGATCCTCGCCTACGAGAGCGACCTTCTCGAGTACGCCGACTTGTTCAAAGGGAGCGAAGTCGTCGAAGCGCAGACGCGGCACCTCGTCGAATCCGCATGGGCCGAGGTGCAAGAAGTCTTGAAGCGCGGCGGCGCCGTCGAAGCCGTGGAGAGCGGTTACATCAAGCAGAAGCTCGTCGAGTCCAATGCCGCACGGCTTCGCGCCATCGAGAGCGGCGACCAGGTCGTCGTTGGCGTCAACAAGTACGTGGACGGCGCGCCCTCCCCGCTCACCGAGAACCTCGACGAGGCTATCCTCACGATCGATCCCGAAGTCGACGCCTCTCAGCGCGCGGCGCTCGGTCGCTGGAAAGCAGAGCGCGACAACGGGGCTGTCGAACGAGCTCTGGCGGAGCTGCAACGCGTCGCCAAGACCAGCGAGAACTTGATGGCGCCGTCGATTGTGGCCGCACATGCGGGCGTGACGACCGGGGAGTGGGCCAATACGCTGCGTGATGTATGGGGCGAGTACCGCGCACCGACCGGTGTCGCAGGAGCCACCGTGAAGACCTCCGGGTCCGGCCCGGCCGCCGAAACCGTCGCTCGGCTTCGCAAGCGGCTCCATGATCTCGAATCTCGGATGGGAAGACGCGCGAAGCTGCTGGTGGGCAAGCCCGGGCTCGACGGCCATTCGAACGGTGCAGAGCAAATTGCCATCAAGGCGCGCGACGTCGGTTTCGATGTGGTCTACGAAGGCATTCGAGTCTCGCCGGAGCAGATCGTCGCGTCCGCGCTCGAGGGAGGGGTGCATCTGATCGGCCTCAGCATCCTGAGCGGCTCACATCTCGCGCTCGTGCCCGACGTGGTGGAGCGGCTCCGTGAAGCGGGGCTTGGCGACATACCGGTCGTCGCCGGTGGCATCATTCCCGAGGTGGATGCCGAGCGGCTTCGTCGCGGGGGGGTCGCAGCGGTCTATACGCCCAAAGACTTCGAGCTCAACAACATCATGAGTGACTTGATCGACCTGGTGGACCGCCAGCATGC
>JAUXFZ010000280.1 GCA_030622585.1 Myxococcales bacterium | reverse complement strand
CGCCCGTTCGCAAGACCTCGAGCAAAGGGAAGACCGGCACCGTCTCTTCCGAGGAGGTCCTGTGAGCCGCAACAGGTGCTCCGTCCCAAAGCACCAGGTCGCCGTAGTCGATGGGCGCATCGCGAAACGTGGGAGACTGCACGACGCCGTGGCATGGGCTGAGGGGTGCGATCCACACTAGCTCGAAGCCCACCGTCTTGGCGGGCAGTGCGGAGGTCCCGTCCGTCGGCGATGGGCGGGACAGAACGCGCAGCAGCATGGGTGGAAGGCCTGCGACGTAAGGCATGCCGCGCGCTCGATCGAGATGCGCCGGCACCCCGATTTGTTCCCAAGCTTCGATTGCCTCGTCAGCCTTGCCGAGTGCGGTCGCGCAAATGGCGAGATTCCACAGGACCGGCCGTTGAGAGCCCATGCGCATGCGTGCTTGCTCGTTGGCGGCGTAGCCGTCGTCGAAACGGCCTCGCCATTTGTCGAGCAGGCCCGCGTCGTACCACCACTCCCCCCGCTCGGGGTCGATCTCGATCGCGCGCGTGAACGCCTCCTGGGCTTCTGCATCTCGGTCCGGGCCACAGAGTCGAAGCGCGTTGCCAAGGGTCGCGTATAGGTTGCCGGCGATGTCCCCGTCTCTTTGTTCGGCTTCTCCCAACGCGTCCAGGCTTCGTCGCAGCGCCTCGGCGGCCCAGGATGCGGGTCCGTCGTCGGTGAGCGTCGGCTCGTCCATCCCCCGCCGGCCGGCCTGTTCGATCAGCAGCGACGCAGCGGTCAGGGTCAGGCGCCAGTCGGCGCTCCAGCCCTCGGTCAGCTCCCGCAGCACCTCCCGATGAGGGGGGCCATTGCCCATTTGCTGAATCAGCTCGAGGGCGAGGCCGGCAAGCTTTCGGTCCGAGCCTAAGCGCTGCTGGCGTTGGAGCAACGCCTCCCATGCGGACTCGAGCTCTTCCGTCGCTTCGCCGTGACTCATGCGGCCCGAGCTTAGCAGCCGCCCCTCCCTTGTCAGCGACGAGGGCCCCCAGGCGGGGATTTCCGCGCTCTTCTTGGTGGACCTGGCCGTTTTTAGCTAATCTGAGACAGCGCGGGCCGACCGTCGCTGCTGAAGGGGATGAGTTGCAATATCACAGTGCCGGACTGACCGATGTCGGACAGCGCCGAAAGTTGAACGAGGATGCGTTCTTCGTGAGCGACGACATGGGGCTCTACGTGGTTGCCGACGGGATGGGGGGGCACGCCGCCGGCGAGATCGCGAGCCAGGAGGCCGTGGACACCGTGCACGGCATGGTTAGCCGTGAACAAGACACGCTCGATCGCGTCGCTGGGGGGGACACCTCAGAGGACTCGCTGCGAAAGGCCATGCGGGTTGTCGAGAGCGCGGTCCAAGCGGCGACCTACATGGTTTTCGGCTTGGCGCAGCACGATCCCGAGCAACAAGGCATGGGCACGACCGTGTCGGTGCTGGCCATGTGCGGCGACTACGCGATCACCGCCCAGGTGGGCGACAGCCGCATCTATTTGATTCGCGGACACGCGGTCGAACCGCTGACCGAGGACCACACCCTCGTTGCGTGGCAGCTCAAGCAGGGAATCATCACCGAGGCCGAAGCGGCCCGGTCCCCGCACCGAAACGTCATCACCCGTGCCGTCGGAAGCCGTGAGTATGTCCAGGTCGACACCGGCTTCCTCGAGGTCCAGCCCTCCGACGCCTTCATGCTGTGTTCGGACGGCCTTCACGGCTACCTGCAAGACGACGAGATTCCGGACGTGATCGACATGGGCCCCAAGGGCGCCGCCGAACGATTCATCCACATGGCCAACTCGCGCGGCGGTCGCGACAACATTACGGCGATCGTGATCAACGTCCGGTAGTTTAGGAACATCCGACCGAGGGGGAGAGCTGGTTGGGTGGTTTGTTTGGTTACACCACCCGCCCACCCCCACCCGTAATCCTCCCTGCCGCGCCTGGCGCTTTGCGCCGGCTTGGCGGCGCTTTGCGCCGGGCTTCGCCTTCGGCTCGCGCTACCGCCTGCCGGCCCGGGTCACGGCCTCGGAATCCCACCCGCGGCAGCGCAAGCCCGCAGGGCGAAGCACGGCGCGTAGCGCCGCCAAGGCAGAGCGAAGCGATTGCCGCGGCAGGGAGGACTACGGGCGGGGGTGGGCGGGTTGGATATAACTAAACCAAACCACGCACGCAGCTCACCAACCCCCACCAAGCAAGCACGGTCCCGGAGTCGGATCCTATTGCTGCGGCTCTTCGGCCTCTGCGGCTGGCTCTTCGGTGCCCGCCGGGGCCTCTTCGGCTGCTGCGGGGGTCTCTTCGGCTTCCGCCGGGGCGTCTTCTGGGTTAGGCGCGACGGAGATGGCTCCGAGCTTGTCTTTCAGCGCATCGCCAAGCGTCGCCTGTGCGCCGCCTAGGCTTGGGCCGATCTTGCGCGGGGCGACCCGTTTCTGGGCCTCCTCTGGGCGTGCGACCTGGTTGACGTCCTGGCCCTCGGCTGCGCGAAGCGACAGCGTGATGGTGCGGTCGTCGTCGTCGAGACGGATGACCTGAGCCTTGACGATGTCGCCGGTCTTGACGATGTCGGTCGGCTCCTGGCTGAGGTCAGCGCTGATCTCGCCGCGGGGAATCACACCCTCGACGCCGCGCTCGAGCTCGACGTGGATGCCGTACTCGTCGGCGCCCGTCGAGCGGACCTCGATGACGGTGCCCTCGGGGTAGCGCTTCGGCACGAAGCTCCACGGATCCTCGTAGAGCTGCTTGATGCCGAGGCTGACCTTGCGGTCGTCGTGGTTGATCGAAAGGATGATCGCCTCGACCTCGTCTCCCTTGCGGTACAGGTCCGCCGGGTTGTTGATGCGCTGAGTCCAGCTGACGTCCGACTTGTGGACCATGCCGTCGACGCCGTCTTCGATGCCGACGAACACGCCGTAATCGGTGATGGAGCGGACGCGGCCTTGAATGATGTCGCCCGGGCTGTACTTCTGAGTGAAGACCGTCCACGGGTCAGGCTCGAGCTGCTTGAGGCCCAAGCTGATGCGCTTGTTCTGCGCATCGAGGTCGAGAACGACACACTCGACCTCCTGGCCGACCTCGAGCACCTTGGAGGGATGCTTCGGCTTGGCCCAGGTCATTTCGCTGACGTGAATCAGGCCTTCGACGCCCTGTTCGAGCTCGACGAATGCGCCGTAGTCGGTGAGTGACACGACCTTGCCCTTGACCTTCTTGCCCGCCACGTAGATGTTCGTCGCGACGTTCCATGGGTCTTCCATGGTCTGCTTGAGGCCGAGCGAAACACGCTCCGTGTCGGCGTTGTACTTGAGCACCTTGACGGTGACTTCGTTGCCCACCTCGAAGACCTCGGACGGGTGATTGACCCGGCCCCAGCTCATGTCGGTGATGTGAAGCAGGCCATCGATGCCGCCCAGGTCGACGAACGCGCCGTACTCGGTGATGTTCTTGATCGTGCCGGTGACGACCTGGCCCTCTTGGAGGTTCTCGAGGGTCGCCTCCTTGAGACGGTCGCGCTCCTTCTCGAGCAGCACGCGACGCGAGAGCACGATGTTGCCCCGCTTCTTGTTGAACTTGATGACCTTGAACTGGAAGGTCTGACCGAGGAGGCGGTCGAGGTTGCGGACCGGCCGGAGGTCGACCTGCGAGCCTGGCAGGAAGGCCTTGACGCCACCGCGGATGGTGACGGCGAGGCCGCCTTTCACGCGCTGGGTGATCGTGCCTTCGATCAGTTCGTCGCGTTCGCATGCGGCGCTGATCTCGTCCCAGACCTTGAGCTTGTCCGCCTTCTCCTTGGAGAGCATGACGAGGCCGTCTTCGTTCTCCTTGGTTTCGATCAAGACGTCGACGGCATCGCCGGGCGTCGCCGAGACGTTGCCTTCCGCATTGATGAACTCGTGGAGCGAGATGACGCCTTCGGACTTGTATCCGATGTCGACAACGACGGAATCCTTACTGACTTTCAGGATCGTCCCGGCGACGATGTCGCCCTCGCGGAGTTGGTCTGTACGTGTGGCCGAGGCTTCGAAAAGAGCAGCGAAGCTCTCGGGATTGGGGGTTTCGATTTGTGTGGTTTCTGTCATGGATAAATCACTGCTTCCGGAGTCATCGAGAGCCGTTGGCACGATTGGCCGACCCTCTGAAGGCCCCCGGAAATGCAGGGGAGTGCGTGGGTAGCAGGGGAGTTATCGGGTGTCAATTGCAGGAGCGGATTAGCTCGAGGACGTGCTCGACGACCGCTTCGAGCCCGAGGCTGGTGCTGTCGAGGATGACTGCGTCCTCCGCCGGGCGCAGAGGGGCGATCGCACGTGTGGAATCCGCTTCGTCGCGGGAACGGATTTGGGACAGAATCTGGCCGTAATCCGCTGTGGTTCCGCGATCCAAGAGGTCTCGAACGCGTCGCCGGGCGCGTTCCTCGGCCGATGCTGTCAGGAAGAGCTTCACCTCGGCATCCGGGAACACCACGGTACCGATATCGCGCCCTTCGAGCACGACCCCACCCTCGCGGCCCAGATCGCGCTGGATGTGGAGCAGCGCGCGACGGACCCCGGGATAGGCGCTGACCTGGCTGGCGCCCGCTGCGAGCTCGGGGGTCCGGATATCGTCCGCTCGGTCCTTGCCGTCGAGCAAAAGCCTAGGTGTTCCATCGTCTTGCGAGGCGAAAGCAAGCTCGGTCTCATCTGCGAGGGCCACCACGGCGGTCTCGTCGT
>JAUXFZ010000495.1 GCA_030622585.1 Myxococcales bacterium | reverse complement strand
GGGCGGCGGCGGTGCACGACTGTCTCGAAACGGCTTCAACTGCCACTGAGCGCCGCCCCACGCCTGTGGAGCAGCGCCGCACCGTCGCCGCGGTACGAGGCGCCATGCATGCAGGCGAGCACCTGCGGCTCGGGGGCTGCAAGCTTGTCGAGTAGCGCTCCGGCCCCGTGGATCGGTGCGTAGGGGAACTCCTGTCGCATCGCTTCGCTCGGTCCCCACACCAGATCTGCCGATTCGGTGATCGCAGGCGGCTCGTTCCCGGGTTGAGCAAATAGATCACCGCATAGCAGCGTGCGGGTCGTGCTCTCGAACAGGTAGCCCGCCTCCATGCCGTGAGGAAGATGCGGGGTGTCGAGCCACTGCACGCACAGGGTGCCCAGCGACTGAGTCTCACCGTCTGCTAGGGGCTTCGCGGGGCGGTCTGCGAAATCGTCTACCGAGACCATGGCAGCCAGCGCGCTACACAACGGCTGTGCATCGGGCGCAGCAGCGAGCCACTCGTTGAGGGCACCGCACTCGTCCGCTTCGAAGTGAGAGAACGAAATCCACCGTAGGCGGGCCGGGTCCATGACCGACGCGACCGCCTCGTGGGTGAGCGGGAACATCTTTCGCGGCCCGGTGTGAAACAGGAGCGGTTCGTCATCAACGAGGAGGAACTGATTGAACGTGAAGCCCCCTGGCATGGCTTCGGGCGGCACCGGGGTGCTGATGCGGAAGATCTTGGGTGCGATTTCGTCGATACGGGTTCCGGCTTGTTCGTTGGTCACTGGCATGGCGGTGTCTCCTGAGTGATTCAACCAGACGTGTCAGCAGGCTGCCAGCCGTTACAGAAAAAAATCGGGTAGACTCCGCCGATGGTGGCGGCAACAGCGGACGACCCCAGCAATGCGGAGTTGGCCCGACGAATCCAGGAGGGCGATCCGAAGGCGAGAGCCGCCGAGGCCGAGCTTTGTCAACGATTCTGGCAACGGGCGCGTCTCTACGGGCTTCGTCACCTTCGCGGTGTAACGGAAGCCGAGGATCTTGCACAACAGGCCATGGAGGTGATGCTCCAAGCCCTGCGGCAGGGTCGCGTCGACGACCTCGATCTCCTCGACCGGTACGTGCTCGGCGTGTGTCGCAACGTGGCACACACACTGCGACGGTCAGGCGAGCGGACGGCGAAGGCGGCGCAGCGCTTGGCGCTCGAGCCGGCGCCGCCCGTGGAACAGACTCCCGAACCACCGTGGGGGAAGCAAGCCGTCCAGAGCCTCACCCTGTGCCTCGGTGGCCTCTCGCAACGCGAACAGCGCGTCGTGCACCTCTCGTTCTCCGAATGGCAACCAAGTGCTCAGATCGCCGAACAGCTCGGCGTCGCGCCCGGCAACATCCGGGTCATCCGTCACCGTGCGCTCCGCAAGTTGCGGGGGTGCATGGATCAGGCGGGAGCGTCAGCATGACGACGACCTGCTCACACGGCATCACAGCAGAGGGCTGGATCGATTTCTTCGCTGGAGAGCTCGACGAGGAAACCGGCGAGCAGCTCGAGCAGCGGTTGTTCGAGTGCCCCCAGTGCGCCGCTCAGGCCGAGCGCTGGGGCACAGTCGTCGGGAGCGCGGCGTTGGCCATTGCTCCCGTCATTTCGATCGATGTGCTGCGCGCGCTGCAGGAGCGAGGCGAGCTGATGAACGAGAACCCGATGCAGCCGGGTGAGCGCCGCGAGGCAGAGTTCCCCGACGGCGGAAGGTTACTCATCCACCGGCTGCAGGGACTCGACCTTGCACGCGCCGACCGTGTAGATCTCTTGCTCAGCACGACCGAGGGCACTCCACTCGGGCGATTCGAGGACGCACCGTTTGACCCTGCCGCCGGAGAAGTGCTCGTCGCGTGCCAGCGCCACTTCGGCGAGGCATTCCCGGAGGAGATCGTGTTCGAGGTCGAGCGTCACGTGGCCAGTCAGGTCGAGGTGATGGCCAGATACGTCGTCGACCACACGTACTGAGCCCGGCACTTTGTGAGCCAGGCGCTTCCTGTTACAAGACGGGCGTGCGCTGTCTGGTTACAGGGGCGACCGGGTTCATCGGGGGCGGGGTCGTTCGCAAGTTGCAGGCCACCGGCCATGAAGTGGTCGCCTACGTCCGCGAAGGCTCGGACTCTCGATCGCTTCAAGACGTCGAACGGATTGTCGGAGACCTGGGCGATCCGAACCGTTTGGCCATCGCCGCGGCCCGCTGCGACGCCATGGTGCACGCCGCCGGCATCGCCGACCCCGCCGCCGACGCGGACTCGCTCGGCTGGGCGCACGTCGCCGGCACCGAGAACGTGATCAACGCGGCCAGGCAAGCGGGCTGCAAACGACTGATACACATCTCTTGCGCCGACGTGACCCTCCACGACGGGCCCCGTTCTTTCTGGAACGAAGACCAAGCCGCGCCGCGACCCTTCGGAGAGCTTGCCCGCACCAAGCTCCAGGCCGAAGAACTCGTTCTGGTGTCGGGCCAACGGGGTTTTCGCACCACCGCACTGCGGCCCGCTCTCGTCTGGGGCCCAAGAGACACCACACACCTCCCGGGTTGGGAGGCCGAAGCCAACCAGGGCGGCATCCGCATCATTGGCGGCGGCAAGAAGCTGATGGCGACGACCTTCATCGGCAATCTGACCCACGCCGTGCTCTGCGCGCTGCAAGCGAAGGTCGTGACAGGCAATGTCTACCATGTCGTCGACACCGAGCTCACGGTCTCGCGCGACTTCTTCACCGACCTGAGCACCGCGCTCGGATGGAACCCTCCGAGAAGCGCGGGCCCCTACCGATGGGCCTGGCTCGCGTGCCGAACCGGGCTATCGTCGCTTCATCCGACCCAGGTGATCCGCCGTGGACAGACGAGCGCGTTTGAAATGAACCGAGCGAAGAAAGACCTCGACTACGAGCCCATCGTGACGCGCGAGCAAGGGATGGCGGAGCTC
>JAUXFZ010000105.1 GCA_030622585.1 Myxococcales bacterium | reverse complement strand
TTCGGTTGCTGGCGGGGAGAAGTATGTTCTGCGGATGAGCAATCCCGTCGCCGAGATGGATGGGATCGTCGAGGCGGACGGGTTCTCGGTCACCATCCCGGGAAGCCTATCGCTTTCTCAGGCGGGCCCGATAGCCACTTCGCATCCCGATGTGGAGCACGCCAGCATCCTCAATCGCGGAGATTTTTCGGAGCTGACGCTGCGCTTCGTCGCAGGGCGTCACCCCGCGTATCGCGTCGAGGCACGGGGCCCCTCGATCGAGATCACGAACGCCCGATAGCCCGCTTGGCAGGCACCGCCTATTTGGACCGTGTGATCGGTTGGAAGAAGCGCCGGGACTCGCGTTCGACATAGAGCAGCGCCTTTCCATCCTTTAGGGCCGCACGAACGT
The DNA here is from genome assembly GCA_030622585.1 of Myxococcales bacterium. Lineage (GTDB taxonomy): Bacteria > Myxococcota_A > Polyangia > Polyangiales > Houyiibacteriaceae > SG8-38. Next base: position 7,256 of record JAUXFZ010000105.1, on the reverse strand, counting down.
CGCCGATCGAGCCCACCGGGTGCCGGTCTGCCTGCAGGATGATATCGCCGGCACGCAGGCCCGCACGATCGGCGTCGGAGGCCGGCGCCACACCGCGAACGAATACCCGACCGTCCCCTTCGTAGTGGAAACGTTTTCGGAGCTGCGGAGTCAAGTCTTCGAGCGCCAGGCCCAGCATGCCGTCGTCTTCGACACTCTGCTCGTGGGACCGAGCGCCGTCCTCGTTCGGCCTCTCGCCAGTCACGAGCGTGATCTTCTTGGCCCGGTCGCCGCGGCGCACGTCCAGGCTGAGACGTTCACCCACGCCGTGCCGTAGCACCGTGCGTAGGAGGTCGTGCCCCTCCCGGATCTTCTTGCCGTTTATCGCGCGGATGACGTCGCCCGCTTGCAGGCCCGCCTTGTCAGCCGGACCTTCGGGAACCACGCCGTTGATTAGAGCCCCACCTTCGAAGCTGCCGCCGAGATGCGCAGCCAATTCCGGGGTGATCTCCTGGAACGAGACGCCGAGCCATGCACGTCTGACCGTCCCGTTCTCGATCAGCTGTCGCGCGACGCGCTGGGCGATTTCCGAAGGGATTGCAAAGCCGATTCCGGTTCCGCGACCGATGATCATCGTGTTGATTCCAAGCACCCGGCCGTGAAGGTTGACGAGCGGGCCTCCCGAGTTGCCGGGATTGATGCTGGCGTCTGTTTGCAGGTAGTCCTCGATCTCGTTGGCACCGATGGCGCCGCGACCCTTCGCACTGAGCACCCCCGTCGTCACTGTGTAGTCGAGCCCAAACGGGGACCCGATGGCGATGACGAACTGACCGACCCGCGCCTTCTCCGAAGATGCGAACTCCGCTGGCTGCAGGTTCCTCGCATCGATCTTCAGCATGGCGAGGTCCGTTGCCGAATCCGCCCCGACCAGTTTCGCGGCAAAGCTCTTTCCGTTTTTCAGTCGCACCTCGATGCGGCTTGCTTGGTGGACGACATGGTTGTTCGTCAGGATGTACCCGTCCGAACGCAAGATGACGCCCGAGCCGCCTCCACGGACGATGCCCCCGCGACCCTGACCTCCGAAGAAAAACGGCAGGCCCTGATTCTGGGGCTTGGTCACTTCGACCTGGATACTCACGACCGAGGGCGATACCGACTCCGCCACATCTGTCAGCGCGGTTTCGAACGCAAGCGCCTTCGACAGGGCGTCCTCGTCTACGGAGCCCTGCTTGGGCGATGCGGTTGCCGTGCCGAGCATGGCGAAGGCCATCGCGGCCCCGAGTGCGATTAACCCGGGCTGTCGAAGCGTCGTGCGGATCATGAACATTCCTCCCTGTCCCCCTAACCGGTCGAGCAGCGTGTTGATTCCATCCTCGCGCGCGAGTCGGCGAGCACAGCGGAAAACCCTCGCAATTGCAGCCGATTAGTCCTCGACGCAGGGGAGGGTGATCAGGATAGTCGTCCCACGGCCAACCTCGCTGTCGATCTCGATGGTTCCCCGATGCTCCTCGACGATGTTCTTGACGATCGAGAGGCCGAGGCCTGTTCCGGTGCCCTTGCGCCGCGTGGAGAAAAAGGGCTCGAAGACCCGGTCGAGCTCGGCCGCACGAATCCCCACACCGTTGTCTTGGATCTCGACATGCAGACGGTCGTGGCCATGTAGGCGGGTGATCACGTGTGCGCGCCCGCCTTCTTCGGGAGCGGCGTTGCACGCGTTGGTGATGAGATTGACGAAGACCTGATGAAGCTGCGTGGGCACCGCGTTCACTTGGGGCAGGTTCTCACCACAGCTCAGCTCCATCACGACCCCCGCTTCCCGGATGATGTGCTCGCAGAACCCAACCGCCTCCCGGACCACGTCGTTGAGGCCGACGGGCTGGGCTTCTTCCTTCGAGGGGCGTGCGTACGTGAGCAGATTTCGTGTGAACGACATGATTCGGTCCGAGCTGCGCAGAATTCGCTCCACCCGCTTGAGGTCGGCGTGCTCGGCGCCAGTACGCTTCAGTTTGCTCAGCAGGTATTCACCGTAGACCGAGATACTCGTCAGCGGGTTGTTGATCTCGTGCACTATGCCCGCAGCCAGCTGGCCGAGTGTGGCGAGCCTCTCCGCGTGGATGACCTGGTCCTCGAGCTCGCGGACTTCGGTGCGGTCTTGGCCGATCGCGATGACGCCGGCCACGCCTCCTTCGGCATCGAGAATCGGAGCCAAAGTGAATTGCAGGCGCGCATGGCCGCCTCCAGCCTTGGGCAACCGTAGCTCGAACGGCGCGACGTCTTGGCCGCGGAGCGCGTTGACGAATGCGGACAAGACCCGAACTCGCTCGCTCGGCCCTGCTAGACGAAGGACGTCCTGAGCGACGAGCTCCGTCCGGTCGAGTCCGGTAATCCGGCCGAACGCGCTGCTGACGACTCGGATGCCTCGATCGCGCCCGACCACCAGGACCGGAATGTTGGCGTGCTCCAACAGTTTCTCGAGGTAGTCCCGGAGGTGGAGCGATTCCCGACGAAGCCGCCCGCTTTCAATCGCCCCGCTCGCCTGCGTCGCGGTCATCAACACCGCGTCTTCCAAGCGGGCCGGGAGATCCGAGCCCCGGTCGAACTCGGCGGACAGCACGCCGATTACCTCCCCCGCACGGGCCAGCGGCGCATCGAAGCCGTCGGCCGGAAGTGGTTCTTCGCCCGGATCCGCGAGCAAGATGGCCTGGTACGTTCGTCGCAACGTCATCCCGTTGGGAGGCTGGACTGGCTGACCGAAGCCTGCACGTAAGAGCCCCGCCTCGGTGATCGACACTTCGTCCATCGCCTCGGCCCGAAGGTGGTGTGTCGTGGCTTGCACGAGGGTGGTTCGTTCGGCCACGCGCGGCGAGAGCCGCATCGCGAAGCGGGTCTTTGGATAGAGGCGCTCGAGCGCGTGGACATACGAACGCAGGATCGCCTCGTCGGTCGCGACCCCGGCGGTCTCGCGCTGCGCCTGGTTCAGCGATTCGAGAATTTGCGAAAGAGTATTGCCTCGTGTCTCTTTGGACCGCGGCGACGCGATGGAGTTTACCGACGAGACCCGCGGCTCGAGAGTTCGGCGCGTGGGGTGCTTTCTGTGCGCGGAGTCGTCCATCACTCAGCCCTTGGCCTCTGGCTCGCGCGAGGTATCCGCCGCGCGATCGAGATCGAAAATCCTCTGATGGCCAACGTACGATGTCGTTTCGTATCGGGTAATTTTTCCGATCTTGCGAACGATTTCCGCCATGCGCTCCGACTCCCGGATCAGCACCTGAGCTGCCTTCGCGCCGTTCGAGTCTGGTTCGGATTGACGGAGCAAGAGCTCGGCATACGCCATCATGCTGGTGAGCGGCTGATTGAGCTCGTGTGCCGCGGTGCCGGCCAACTCGGCCAGGACGCCTTGCTTCTCGGTGAACGCGAGCTTCTTCTGAGCCTCGGCTAATCGCTCTTCGACTCGTATTCGGTCTCGCAGATCGGCAAAGATGAGGACAATCGCGGACGGTTCCCCGCGTTCGTAGATGAGTGATGCGGACAATTGAACCGGGATGGGGGCCCCGTGCAGGTCGATGAGGTCGAGCATCGTAGGTTCGAGCCGTCCCTCGCCGCCGTGCTCTGGGGTGAGCAAGCGCTGCATGACCAGCTCGGCTGAGGATCGCCCGAGAAGGTCTTCGAGCGTGACGTGCCCGAGCACGTCCGAGACGTGCCGCCGAGAAATTCGCTCCGCGCTGGGATTGAACAACACCACCCGTTGCTCCATGTCCGTCGCGATGATCGCATCTACGCTCGCGTCGATCAACGATTCCAAGAACTCCATCGTTTTGATCAGATCTTTCTCGGTTTCGCGCAGGTCGGTGACATCTTCGAACGAGATGACGGTGTGGTCCTCCGCTCCGATCAGTGGGGCGAACGAGGCATTGCAGATGATCCTGCTTCCATCTCGCCGAACGAGCTCGATGTCCATCCCGCGCGGGTACTGAGCGTGGGACAGGGCGTCCCGAAGGCGTTGCAGATCCTGCGCCGACAAAACGCGGCCTATGTCGTTTGATGAGATCGTTTCCTCGCGGTGGCCGACGATTTCGTACGATCTAGGGTTCGCGAATGCCATCTTGAGATCGGGGCCGACCACCACGATGCCCGGCGCCATCGATGCAAAGGTCTTCGCATACTGCCGTCGCACGTTGTCGAGTGGTGTGCGTGCACGGAGCCGTTCCAAGCGAACTACGAGCTCTTGCTGTCTCGCTGGCCGGAACATGATGTCGCCTACCACCTCGTTCACCTCCACCGCGCGGTCCTCCTCCGCGATCAGCAGCACCGGTTTTTCGCGCGGCGCTCCCCAAGTGCCTGCCTTGGGATGGGACGCGTCGAGCACCACGACGTCTTGATGGACCTCGCTGTCATCGGCGGCCTCGGGCCCGAGCCGCTCGACGGACCAGGGGGTCCCTTCGAGCGTCTGGACGAGCTCGTCGTGCAGAGTGGAATCGTTCGAGATCAGCGCCAGCGTCGGCATGCGTTTGCACCCTACCAGAGACGACTCTGGTGGTGGCTCTTTCGGGTGGGGTGTGTAACCTTGGCCCGCACGGGGCGTGTGGCAAAGCCGATTGGAATTTTCGACTCGGGCTTGGGTGGCCTCACGGTGGCTCGGGCCATCCGCACGGCATTTCCGGCCGAAGACCTAGTCTATCTCGGTGACACTGCGCGGGTTCCGTACGGCACACGCAGTGCCGGGACGGTGGTCAAGTACGCCATCGCCTGCGCGGAGCGTTTGCTCAGCTCCGACATCAAGCTCCTCGTCGTGGCATGCAACACGGCAAGCGGGGTCGCGCTGGGCGAGCTGCAAGCCCGCTTGGACATTCCGGTGGTCGGCGTGATCCAGCCGGGTGCGCGGGCCGGCGTGAAGGCGACTCGCACTGGGCGCATCGGGATCCTGGCGACGGCTGGCACGGTGGCTTCTGGCGCATACGAGCGTGCAATTCATAGGGAAAACGAGACGATGAACGTGTTTGCCCGACCGGCCCCCCTGTTCGTGCCGCTGGCCGAAGAGGGCTGGCTCACCGGGGAGGTGCCTCGCCTTGCAGCCCGGCGCTACCTCGGGCCGCTCGCCGACGCCGACGTCGACACGATCGTGCTCGGCTGTACGCACTACCCACTCCTCTCCGAGACGATTCACGAGGTGGCAGCGGAGCTACTAGGTCACGACGTGGCCATCGTGGATAGCGCGCAGGCTACTGCTGAGACCTTGACCGACATGTTGGCGGCAACCCCTACCGGCCCGGAGCTCCCTGGGTCCCTCCGAATCCTGGTGACCGACCTTCCGGGCCAATTTGGCTCCGCGGCGTCCAGATTCCTTGGCAAACCCACCCAGGGGCTGGATATCGAGACCATCGATCTCTAGAGTTGCTGATTACAGTGCTATCAAGATAGTATATAAATACTGATATGCGCGATCTGGGGGGACATGCCATCGCCGCGAGCGAGCCACCGATTGACGGCGAAAACAGGATTTTCGCCACGGGTGAGCTTCTCGACGGTATCTACGAAATCATGCAGCTCCTGGGGCGGGGCGGGATGGGCGAGGTCTTCGAGGCTCACGATCACCTCCTCAACCGGCGGGTGGCGATCAAGGCGGCTTGGCCGAATCCGTTGGCTCCGCCTCTGCGCAACGAGGCGCGAGCTCTGGCGGCCTTTCAGCACCCCAGCTTGGTCAGCGTACACACCCTGGGGGAGCATCGCGGAATCGACTACCTCGTCATGGAGCGGGTCTATGGGGTGTCGTTGACCCAGCATGCTTCTACGCGCTGGCAGACGGGCGACCAGTTCACCGCGCCGGAGGTGGTCCAGCTACTGCTGCCGGCCAGCGAAGGGTTGAGCGTCGTGCATCGGGCCGGGCTCGTCCATCGTGACGTGAAGCCAGACAACATCATGCTGACGCCGGTCCATCGAGTCGTGCTGATGGACTTCGGGCTGGTGCTGCCCGAGTTCGACGTCAACGGGCAACAGCGCGTGGCGGGTTCGCCACCCTACATGGCGCCCGAAGCGTTGCTGAACACGGCCGCAACGGGAAGCGGTCACCTGGTTGACATCTTTGGCCTCGGGGTCGTGGCCTACGAGCTGCTGACTGGGGCACGGCCTTACGCTGGGGCGACGATCCGCGACGTGGTCGCATCCCACGAGCGTGGGCAGCCTGCGCCGCTCGCTAGTCTCCGGCCGGATTGTCCGCAGCCACTGTGCCAGCTGGTGCACGAGATGCTCAATCCGGACCCGCAGGTGCGCATTCAGAGCGCTGAGGCGGTTGCGTGGCAACTGCGCGCGATCCGCGACGAGCGGCCGCGTAGCGACAGCCCCGCCGTGACGAACGGCAAGGGCCCCTCCGTGTTGATCGTTGATGATGACATCGACCTTGCCAAGATTCTTACGTTCTATGTTCGGCAGATCGTAGGCTCCTCGGACATTCGGGTGGCCCACGACGGCGAAGAAGCGTTGGTCGAGGTCCAAAAGTCGGAGCCCGATGTGATGCTCCTCGATCTCCACATGCCTCGCATGAACGGCGTCGAGCTTTGCATGCAGCTCAAGGGGGAGGGGCTCGCGCAGAATTGCTCGATCATCTCGGTGAGCGCGGGTGCGCAAGAGCATGATGTCCAGCTGCTTCACCAGCTCGGCATCCATCACTTCGTGGAAAAGGGCTCGAACCTGCGGGAGCGACTTCGAGCCGTCTTCGTCGAAGTGCGTGGCGACCAGGTCCTAGCGGACGGCTGAGCGCTCTTCGGCTTTGCGAAGCTCCTCCTCGAGGTGCCGAATCTTGCGCCGCAGCGAGCGAAGGTCGCGCTGTGTGGCGAGATTCAATGCGTCGGCGACCCGCTGAACACGTTGTTCGAACGCTCCTTCGACGCGACCACGAAAACGAAAGGCCTTCACTACCAGCTGTTGAACCTTGGGCTCCTGCATCAGCTTCGCGACCCGCGGGTCCTGTAGTAGCGCGAAAAGGCGTTCTTGCAGCGTGGCCATCGTTCGAAGTGCGGCTAGCCGATCACGGACTGGAGCTTCGTGGCGAGCAGGGCGTTCCCCGTGAGCTTGATCCTGCCTTGCATGAAGAACTGCATCGCGGTTCCGGGCTTTTCCGTCATGGCCTTCCAGTCGTCGGTAGAGAGCTCGATCGTGCACTCGGCATTGCCCTGGTCACCCTCGGTGACGCCCGGAGCATCTTTCATGTTCACGGTCCACACCCCGCCGTCCGGGCCGTTCACCTTGAACAGAAAAATGGCATCGACGGCCTTGGCCTTGCC
>JAUXFZ010000201.1 GCA_030622585.1 Myxococcales bacterium | reverse complement strand
GCTGCCCGAGCCGCTCGGCCACAACCTCGAGAGCCCGGGCGACACCTGCGGCTTCGAACTGCCGACAGATCAAGTCAGCGTGGATGCTGAGGACCTAGGGCTCGGTCCCCTACTGGACAACGGTGGACGGACGGAAACGCACGGGCTCGACGAGGGCAGCGTCGCGGTCGACGCGATTGCACCCACCGAGTGCGAGGTGGACGCGGACCAGCGCGGCGTAGAGCGTCCGCAGGGTGACGCGTGCGACGTGGGTGCGTTTGAGGTGCAACGGTAGGCTTCGTGCAGCGGCAACGGAGGCCGGAATACGCGGGGAAAACCGTAGGCCGTACGGCCTCACCAACTTTGATACGCTTCGCTGCGAGACTGCCAGCCCGTCTGGAGCCGGTGTGCGGCTCCTATGCTAGGGGAAGGTCGGGAGCCTTTTTTATGCGAGTCCTCTTACTCATGGTCTTTGGCGTGTTGTCTGCGGGCGGATGCGGCAATGCGGCGAACGGCGGTGCTGGAGGAGTGGGCGGCGCTGGGGCCGGCGCTGGAACCGGAGGCACTAGCGGAGTTGGTGGAGCTACTTGCCAATGCGAGGACGTGGTGGTCCCCGGCCAAGTATTCAACGCGACGATGGAGTGCTTCTGTAGCAGCTTCCCGTGCGAGCCGGGCTCGGGCCCGTTTGGCAACGGGCTCATCGATACCCAGACCATCACCGAATACGGCGACTGCGACCGCCGCCTCATCGAGGAGTTCGTCGAGAATCCATCGATCTGGTACTTGATTGACACCACGAACGACGAGCTCGTCGGCTCCACGTACGCGGACGATTCAGGAATCTGCGGAGACGGAATGGTGCTGAGGGCCGGAGAGCTGGCCAACGATGGCCTGGCGGGATGCGAGATCACATCGATGCAAGTCTGCGACGGACCTTGCGGGACTCCGCAATAGCGCCCGAGTCGTGGTGCCAGTTGGCGCGTCCGAAACCCGTGCATACGTTGCGCCAACGCGCCGTCGGATATCGCTGTCGATGCCTCGGTCGAACGACCAGCGTTGAATCTCGTCCCCAGGGGACGAGATTAGATAGCGCGGCAGCTGCCCGTCCCAGGTTGATCCTCGAGTCGTTGCTGCTCAAGTATTGGGGTCCTCCGGTAAGACCGGGATGATTCAGAAGCGGTGAATCAGGGTGACGCCGGTTGGGCCGAACCGTAGGGCTGTGGGTGCGGGACGGTGCTCGAGCTCTCTCACTTGTCGCTTGGCAAGATAGAGCCCGCGGGCGCTGAACCCCATTCCGACCAGGCCCGAGGCGATGAGGATAGAGCCCGCCACGAGCAAAGGTGTGGAAGCCTCCGGATGCCCTGAGCAGAGGGCGTCCGAAGTTGGATCGTCGCACGTACCCCAGATCATTCCGGGCGCCAGGAGGGCGAAGCCTGCGGCAACAGTCAGGAAGGAGAAGGCCACTCCAATGCGCGCGCGAGTCCGTTTCCAGTGAGCTCGTTCGAGCTCAGGGTCGGCCGGTTCGCTGCCTTGGGAGGCGCCTGCGTTGTCTGTCGGGGCTTGCGCAAGGCCCGCTGACGGAAAACACAGCGGGGCGAGAAGCGCAGCAAGTACAGACACATAAGATATCAAGCGAAACATGCCGCCACTGTCGATCACGTCACAACGAATTGCAACGGTCTGATGGATCCCGCAGTGCAGACCGCCAAAGGATTCTTGATACGCCTTATTCGCCTGCGTGGCGAGGCTCCGCTCGATCAGGTCAGCTCGAAGTCTTTGCAGAACAGCAGCGCGGCTGTCGGATCGTCGTAGCGCGACTTCCGGTGGCGGTGCGTGGGGAAACCGTGGGCGCAACCGATGGCCGGATCGAAGAGGACGCAGTCTTCGCAGGTCCACTTGAGTCGGAAGCGTTCGCGTTGCTCGCGGAAGCGCTCGTCCTGCTCAACCTTCATTCGAAGGGTCGATCTTGTTGACGCGTCGCTCGTGGCGGCCGCCTTCGAAGTTCGCGTTCAGAAACGCTTTGAGGATCTCGGCAGCGAGTCCGCCGCCCACGACGCGAGAGCCGATGCACAGCACATTGGCGTCGTTGTGCTGGCGGGTCATCGAGGCGCTGAAAACGTCGCCACAAAGCGCGGCGCGCACCCCGGGGTGACGGTTGGCCGCCATCGACATGCCCACGCCGGTGCCACAGACCAAGAGCCCGAGCCCTTCCCCGCGTGCGACGGCGCTTGCGACTTGGTGTGCGTAGTCGGGGTAGTCCGTCGAATCGGTGCTGTGCGTGCCGATGTCGACCACTTCGTACCCGAACTCGGCGGCGACGCCCGAAAGCTCCCGCTTGAGGTCGAGCCCTGCGTGGTCCGAACCAACGATGAGCGTTTTGGCCATGGCTACGGAGCCTTTAGCACGAGCGCGCAGTTGGTCCCGCCGAAGCCGAACGAGTTGTTCATCAGTGCGCGAATCGGCTTCTCCTGCGCCTGGTTGGGCACCAGGTTCATGCCGGCCCCGGCAGGGTCCGGGTTCTGTAAATTGATCGTCGGCGGAAGAAGGCCATCGCGGATCGCAAGCGCACAGAAGACCGGCTCGAGCCCACCGGCAGCACCTAGGAGATGGCCTGTCATGCTCTTGGTGCTCGACACGGCGAGCCCGTTAGTCGCGTGCGCGCCAAAGACGTTCTGAACCGCTTCGAGCTCCCCGCCATCACCCATCGGCGTCGAGGTGCCGTGCGCGTTGACGTAGTCGAGATCCTCGGGATTGAGCTTGGCGTCGGTGAGCGCGATCTGCATCGCCCGACGCGCGCCTTCGGCTCCCGGTGCGGGCTGCACCATGTGATGCGCATCGGACGTCGCGCCATAGCCAACGACCTCGGCAATGATGTCAGCGCCGCGGGCTATGGCGGCCTCGCGCTCTTCGAGCATCAGCACGCCCGCGCCCTCGGCGATCACGAAGCCATCGCGATCCACATCGAAGGGGCGGCTCGCGAGCTCCGGCTCGTCGTTGCGGCGTGATAGCGCGCGCATCGAGGTGAACCCCGCCACGCCGACCGGCGTCACGGCCGCCTCGGCGCCGCCGGCAACGGCCGCGTCGATACCTCCACGTTGAATCCACCGAAACGCGTCACCGATCGCATGCGCACCCGATGCGCAGGCGCTGGTGTGCGTGTAGCTCGGCCCTTTGAAACCCCACTCCAGCGTGACCTGGCCCGGCGCTAGGTTGGAAATGACCGAAGGAATGAAGTACGGCGACACCCGCCGCGGCCCCTTGTCGAACAAGGTCTTGCAGGTGTCCTCGAATACCTCGAGCCCGCAGAACCCGACGCCGATAAAGGTGCCCACCCGCTCCTTCTCTTCATCGGTGGGCTCGAAGCCCGAGCTCTTGATCGCCTGCGCGCTGGCAGCGATGGCGAGCTGAATGAAACGCGCTCCTTCGCGCAGACGCCGCTTGGGCATGTACTGCAACGGATCGAAGTCCGAGCACTCACCCGCGATCTGCGAAGCGAACTCGGTTGCGTCGAAACCTTCGATGCGCGCAATACCGCTCCGCCCCTCGGAAACATTCTTCCAAGTGGTCGCGACATCCGCGCCGCACGGGCTCACCGTACCCACGCCTGTAATGACTACTCGCCGCATCCGCCTGCCCGGTCAGGAGTGCGCAGTTGGCGCTCAGCCCTTCTGCGCTTTGATGTAATCGATCGCGTCGCGAACGGTTTTGATTTTCTCGGTGTCCTCGTCGGGAATCTCGATCTCGAACTGCTCTTCGAGCGCCAAGACAACCTCGACCACGGCAAGCGAGTCGGCTTTGAGATCTTCGATGAAGTCTTGCCCCTCCTCGATGTCGGCCCCATCGACGTCGAGTTTGTCCGAGACGATTTCTTTAACCTTCGCAGCGATGTCCATCTGTTTCCTCCGTCACGCACGCCCTAGACGTGCATGCCTCCATTGACCCGGACTACCTGCCCGGTGATATAGCTCGCTTCTTCGCTCGCCAAAAACAGTACTGCAGCCGCGACCTCTTCGGGGCGGCCAATTCGCCCGAGGGGCGTCTGATCGACGATACCCTGCCTCCCTGCCTCCGGCAGATCTGCAGTCATATCGGTCTCGATGAAACCTGGCGCGACGGCGTTCACGGTGATCCCCCGAGACGCATACTCGCGGGCCAGGGAGCGCGTTAGGCCCAAAAGCGCGGCTTTCGACGAAGAATAGACGGCCTGGCCCGCGTTGCCGGACTCCCCCACGACGCTCGAAAGATTGATGATACGCCCCCAACGCTTCTTCATCATCGGCCGGATACACGCCTTGGCGCAGTAGATCGGTCCGTTCAGGTTGGTGGCCCAGGTCATCTCGAGGTCCTTTGGCGATACCCTCAACAACAGTTGGTCGATGGAGATTCCCGCATTGTTCACCAGAATGTCGATGCCCCCGTGCCGCTCGACCGCTTCCTTGATGGCGCGGTCTACGGATTCGGGGTCAGCCACGTCGAAGCCGAGGATCTCGCCTCGCCCCCCGGCGGCCTCGATGAGTGCCAGCGTTTGCTTCGCGGCCTCCTCGTTGGAGCAGTAGTTGACCAGGACGTGCGCACCGGCTTCGGCTAGCGCAAGGCTAGTCGCACGCCCGATGCCACGCGACCCCCCGGTCACGATGGCGATTTTCCCCGCCAGATCGAACACGATCTACTCGGTCTCTTCGGCTTTACCCTTGATCACCTGGCGGCCCTTGTAGAAGCCGCATGCGGGGCAGGCACGGTGCGGAAGCATCACATCGCCGCAGTTCGGACATGGGCTCACGTTCGGGGCGGTGACCTTGTCGTGATGGGCGCGCCGCTGGTCGCGCTTCATGGGGCTGGTTCTGCGTTTCGGTACTGCCACGGGATCACTCCTCGTTCTTCGTAAGTGCTTCTTTGAGTTTCAGTAAAGGGGCCAAGCGCGAATCGGGCACCGACCCGCCAAAGACCTCCTCGGGAGGCCGAAGATGCTCCGGAACGGCGATTCCCTCGCAGGCGTCCGAGCAAAGCGGTTTCATCGGCACGTCGAGCAACAATAGCTCGCGCACCATCGGGTCCAACACGACTTCGCTGCCGCCGTAGTACTCCCGATTGACCTCGTCCAACCGAACGTGGATCTCTTCGCTATCTTGGGGGCGCATGTGCTCCGGGCTGTAGAGCGCCGTAAGGGCGAGATCCACATTGATCGGAACGTCTCGAAGGCAGCGCGCGCAAGTCGCTACGACCTCGGCTTCGACATGCCCCTGCACCAGGACATCCGTCCCGGTTCGCTGTGCGTGCACCGTAAACCGACCGTCCTTCGTGCCAGCCGTCAGCTCAGTATCGGCGAGCGCGGACGCTAGCCAATCCCTGCGGATAGCAAAGTTCCAATCCCTGCCGACCTCGTCGAGGTCTGGGATCTGTAGGACGAAGGTAGACATTGAATTCAGCTCGACAGGCGACAGGCAAGCGACCCTCCCAGGCCACGAGAACGGGCTACTATTCGTTGTGGTCCAGAGCCTGTCAAGGAGGGTGGTACTCCCTGCTTCTGACTCGTTAACCCGTTGTAATGTCAGGTACTTCGAACACGGTCGCTGGCACTGGCACCGGCACTGGCACTGACGCTGACACTGACACTGGCACTG
>JAUXFZ010000045.1 GCA_030622585.1 Myxococcales bacterium | reverse complement strand
GTATCCGCGAGGATCGCTGCCGGGGAGCTCGACAAGTTCTATGTCATCGGCTTTGCTTTGGACGGCACCCCGGCGCAGGTCGCCGCGGTCGAGGATCTCCTCAACGACATCGCCTTGGTCGGTGACACCGATCAGGCCTTCTTCGTCGCCGATCGCGCCGAGCTCGTGACCGCGTTGAGCACGGCCCTCAACGAGCAGAACCCAGGCGCCACGAGCCGAACTTCTCCCGTAGCCACCGGTCTTGCGCCCGGACTGGTTCAAGCCCAGTTCATCTCCGGGTTCAACGCATCGCTGGACTCAACAGATCCATGGGACGGTGTCTTAGAGCGGCGGCGCATCGAGTGCGTCGGAGGGATCCCGGTCGCCCAAGACGTCGTGGACTCCGACCGCTTCCATTTGCTCCTCAACGCACAAGCCTCGGCTCCGGGAGACGTCGACCCCTTCGGGTCGGACCCCCCCGCGGCGGTCACCTTCGGAGGCGCGTTCTCTAGAAACCTGTGGACGGTCCTGCCGACCAACCCGGCGGACATCAACGGACACCTGACCGGCAACGGGAGAGATAGGCTGACCTCGCTTGGCAACGCCGGCATCGACGTACCGGCTGCAGGGGTCGAGATCGAGCAGGTGCCCATCGGCGAGTTCAACAAGGCCGTGTCGCCGGAGTACTTCTTCGGCGTGGGCAGTATCGACACCGCCCAGCGCGACACGATCGTCGACTGGGTACACGGCGTGGTCGGAAGCGGCCGCGAAGACCAACGCCTTGGCGACATCTATCATTCGACACCCGCGATCGTCGGGCCCTTGGTCGACGACATCGAGGACAGCTCCTACAACGACTGGCGCCTGGGACTAGGACATCCGGAGAGCCCGGACCCGCTCGAAGACCTCACGTCCGACGGCTGGGCACTCAGCCGTCGTCCACGGGTGATCTACGCAGCAACGAACGATGGCATCATCCACGCATTCTTGACGGACGACCATGGCTCCACCGAGTTCACCGTCGGCAACAACCTCGATGAGTTCTCGTGTGCCAGCAACAAGGACGCCGGCACCGAGCTCTGGGGCTTCATCCCACCGATGTTCCTCGATGACCTCGACGACCTGCTGTCGGGCGGCAGCAAGCAGTGGTTCGCCGACGGCAGCATCATGGTTCGCGATCTCTATGACGTGCGCGCTTTCGCGGGCGTCGACGGTGGAGGCGCAACGGTCGACTCCCCGGCGGGGCAAACCAACGTCTGGCGGACCGTCCTCTTCCTGAGTTTCCGTAATGGCGGCAACGGCATCGTGGCGCTCGACGTCACCAACCCCTGCAAGCCCGAGTTCTTGTGGCAGTTCACCGACGCCAATCTCGGCGACACTTACGGACAGCCCACCGCGGCTCAGATCTTCCTCGAGGATAGCAATCCGACCCCGCTAGGAAACGCGGGTGGACCCATCGTGTTCACGCCCCGGCAGTCTCACGGCGTGATCCTCGTTCCGGGCGGGCAGGGCGTACTAGATGGCGCCGGCGCCTGCCCGATCGCCTCCGGGCCGGGGCTCCCCGAGGGAATGGAGACCGCGACAAGCAGCAGCATCACGCCGCGTGCGGACCGTCGTTGCTGGCGAGGCACGGCCTCCGTTCCGCCAGCGGTTCAACACGGCAGAGCCCTCTACTTCATCGACGTGGCGACCGGCTCGGTGATCGAGAAGCTGGACGAGGACACGTTCCCGGCGCCACTGACCGGCGCGGTCTCCGTCTTTCGAGGGGATACGGGCACGGTGGGAAGCACTGCCTACACCGTCGACGCAGACGGCGTGCTGTGGCGCATCGACATGTCTTCACCCGATTCCGCGGATTGGGGAGCGGTAGCGCTCCACGACCTGTACTACGCCGAAGCGTTCGACTCTGCCGAACCGACGTATTACCCGCCGGCGCTCACCATCAACCCTGCGGGCGAAGTCGTGATTCTCGTGGGAACGGGCAATATCGATGTGCTCGACGACGCGACGGCGATCAACCGTGTCGTGTCGATCACCGAGAAGCTCACCTTCGACACCGACGGCTTCATCACCGACGTCGAGGGGCGGCTCAACTGGGAGGTCGAGCTCGATGCCGGCGAGCAGATGACCGGCCCGGTCGAGCTCTTCGACGGTCAGGTCTTTTGGGGCACCTTCAAGGCGGGCGGCGGTACCGCGGTCGATGCTTGTCCGTTCGGCGGGAGCCGAATCTTTGGCGTCCACTACCTGGATGACCCGGCGAGCGAAGGGGACCTGGTTCCCCTGCTCGAAGACATCCTCGGCAACCCCACCGAGGTGCTCGACTCGAGCGACATCCCGGAGCTGGAGAACGCTCTACTAGTGGGACTGCAGGTCGTTCAACTACCGGTGTGCACGACGACGCAAGGCGTCAACGTCACCGACCCGTTCACCGGTACGTCTTCGACGCTGGCCATGCCCTACTCGACGAGCGGGCGCCAATTCCAACTGATGGGCCACCTCAGCGGATCGGGGGCCACCGCCGGCGGCCTGGCGATCAACGTCCTCGAGGAGGGGATCAGCGCCCCTGACAGCTTCACGGTGGTTTCGGGCATGGCGGACACGCTGGAATGACCGGAGCGACGACACTTGGTCAGAGCCCGGGGCACAGATCCCCCCTGCTCATCCTGGCTTTGTGGGTGACGCTCGCCGGTTGCACATCGGAACCCGAGCGCGGCGCCCGAGCGGTGCGCGTGGACGCCCCGGCGCACGAGACGAGCGCCGAGACCCCGAAGCACGCGCCCGTCGTGAGCAACTATGGTCCGCAAGGGAAGCTTCTCCCCTCGGACGACTACATCGCGGGGATCCGGCTGCCGCGCGGCGCGAAACTCTCCCGCGACGAGGGGCTCCACCACGTGTATCGAATCCAGGCCCCGATCGACAAGGTGCTGGCGTACTTCGGGCCGATGATGGTCACGGGCAGCGTGGAACGCCGGGGCAAGGGTGCGGTCTACAAGCGGGCGAGCGTCCGCGGCGCGGAGGTCAACCCCACGAAGGTCGACGTGTCGATACTCGAAGTGGGCTATAGCCTAACGCGAATCTCGGTAACCGAGCTCCCGCCCCCGCCCCGACACGCTCCGAGCGCCGACCGGACCAAAGCCGCCGCCCAGCAGTCGTTCCGCACACTCGACTGACGCGCGTGAAGCTGCTCAGAAGCCGTGGTAGGCGGCAAAGGTGCACTGGACGGCGCCTGCGCTCAGCGACCGCGTGACGACCATCCCGGTGGAGACTCGCCCCGGATCATCCATTCGACGGAGCCGATCGACCAGCAGGGCGACGCGAGGTGCCCAGACGCGGCTCCGAAGCTCGGGGACCGCCACCTGGCAGGCCACCGGGCCGTGAGGAAACGCTGCCAACAGTCCATGGAAACGCTTGACGGTGGCGCTCGACACGGTCCCGTTCGAGGTGAAGAAGCGCTCGGAGCGGAGCAGCACCCCGCTGCCCACGCGATCGGCTGCGAATCCCGTGGCCAGCGCGGTCTCGACGAGCTCGGTCGAGGCGCCGGGCCGGGGCTCGGGCCATTGGGCGCGCATCTGCCCGATCAACGCCTCGGTCTTCCATAGTAGCGCTTCGGCAGCCTTGGCAGAATGCGGACGGCGGCGCGCCATGACCTCGGCGCGCTCGCGCAACGGCTGGAGCCGCTCGTCACCGGCACCGAGAGCCTCCGCGAGGGCAAGATTCAGCCACACGCGCGTCAAGATCGCGTCGAGTGTGGCGTCGTTCAGGGTAGGACGCCCGCCCAGCGCGGACAGCCGTTCCGCTTCGTGGAGGGCGACGGCTCTCGCTTCGTAGAGGGCGATATCGCGAGCCACGACGGCGGAAGCTTGCTGGTCGCGGGCGAGCTGTTTGGCCCAGCGCTCCTCTTCTCGCTGTAGCTCGGCGCGGCGCCGGTCCAACTGCACGCGTTCGGCTTCGGCCACGGCCGCCGTCAGCCAGAGTCGCGCCTCGGTGCGCTGGTCGTCCGCCGCCGCGTTGTCTTTTCGTCGCTGTGCGGCCTCGGCGTCGGCCCAAGCGGCCTGCGCTTGCTCGTACAGGTCCGGTGCGTGCTCGCGCGCGAGGTCCGCCGCCGGAGACTCAAAGAACGAGTCCGACGTCCCCGGGGTTTGCTGGGCCGCACATGCCAGCCCGGCCACGCACCAAACGATCGCGACGACGCGCAACGTCACGGTGGCGCTCCGCCACGCGCAAGCGAAGCCCTATCTCTCATCAGCGCCTCGAGCGCGCGCCGCTGCGCGGCGGCCCGCTCTCGCGTGGCGGTGAGACGCCGCTGCGTGGCAAACAGCTCAACCTGCGCCTTGCGACGCCCGAGCTGCCGTTCGGCCAAGGTCATCGCCGCCCGAGCGATCTGTTGCCTCCGAGACACCGCCTGGGCATCTTCGAGGGACGCGGCCTGCAATGCCCGGCGTGCCTGCTCGAGCGCACCCTTGGCATATTTCGCGTCTTCCCGCGCCTCGAGCCGACCGAGCCTGTCTTGAAGCCGGGCGGTCTGTGCGCGGGAAGCGGCTTCGTCCGCCCGCCCAGAGGCGCCCGCGAAAGTACAGACGAGAGCGATCAGAACGAGGCACGCGGCGCGCGCCGAACGTCGCTCACTGATACGTGAAGCGAAACTCGTAATCGCAGATGCGGTAGACGTCGCCTTCTTCAATGCGCTTGGACTCGACACGTTGACCTGCGAACTCGATTCCATTCGTGCTGCCCAAGTCTTTCATGAAGTACACGCCGTCGTGAAACACGACTGCCGCATGCCTTCTCGAAATGTTTCCATCGCGAATCGCGAGGTCCGCACTCCGCGCTCCCCGCCCAATGATAAACTCGTCTTTTTCGACGGGAAAGGTTTGATCGTTGAACTCGAGCACGAGCACTCGGCGACCCACGGCATCGGATGGGCGGCGTCCAGGTAGTGGCGGCGGCGCCGTTAGGCGCGGCTGCACGGTTGGACGACGTGAGGGTACCGGAGTCAGCATGGGAGCCGGTCGGGCTTCCAAGGGTCGTGCACTCATGGGCGCTGCGCCGACGGCGGCGGACTCTACGAGATCTTGCGCGTCGACAGCGGCCACGGTCTGGTCACGAGCGCGAGCGTACTCTCGCATCGCCTCATTGATGAGATAGTCGACCGAGCACTCGCGCTCAGTGCTCATTCGATCGAAGATCTCGAAGAGATAGTCGCGGCACTGAAATGCCCGCACCGTTTTTCTGTCGCCTTGATCACCCATCGGTTCGAGTACTCACTTGTTGTCACCCTGCTCGCGCGTCCGAAGCGCCTTGATGGCCGCGTCCGCGACCTGGCCCACCGTCTTCACCGGCGGATTCAGCTCCGACCAACCTTCTCCCGAAACTTCGCCCTCATCCGACATCAATCGCTTCATGGCAGGAATGTCTGCCTCCCCGCCCCTGCGTTCAAGATAGCGCAATGCGACCACACGATTCCACCACTGTTGCGAATCAAGCAGTACCATGACTGTGGATGTAGGCGGAGGTGTCATCTGACTCATGCGCGTGGCATAGCCCTCGAGCTCTTCAGGTTCGTACTGAATCCCTGCAGAAGCTGGTAATCGTTGTGAAAACGGCTCGATGGTCGCCGGCCCGCCCAGGGAAAGGACCAGCTCGCCGGCCCGCCATCGAAGGCGCTTCGCCAGCTTGCCGGCGGCCGAGCAAGAGGCCGCCGTGCAACCCTGGCGCTCGACGAGGGTCCAAAGCCGGGGGATCGCCTTGCGGCTTCGGATATCTCCAACGCGATCGAACGCATAGTCGCGCACCTCGATCGGGTTGCTCGAATCGAGTGCGATCGAAAGAAGGCGGTTGAGGTGCGCGCGAGTCACGTGCCCCTCGAGCGCCTTGAGCGCGGTGGCTCTGCGGGCGTTGAGACGCTCGACCCACGCCTTCGTGTCGTTCGCTCCCGGCTTGGTGTCGGCAATGCCCAGCAAGCGTGTCGCGACCACAGCTTCGTCACCGAGGTACCGCATCGCCGGGAGCGCACCTTGGTTGATGTAGTTCTCACGATTGAAGAGTGCCAACGCGTTGACGCGTTTCGCGTCGGCCGTCTCGCCCGAGGCTTCGATGGACGCGCGAATCTGGGCGGCGAGCCACTTCACGAACGCGGCCTTCTCCATATCTTTCTCGATGGCGACGAGGCGCTTCCCGGCGCGCTCCCTGGTCTGTGGATCGCCGTCTTCCCCTATGATTTCCGCGATTTTGATCATCGCTTGCGGAGGCATCTTCTCGTGAAGCGCGTCGACGAGGAGGCCCGCTGCCTCCGCTCCAAGCGCACGCGTCACCTGTTCTGCACTGTAGTCTCCCGCCAGACTGCGACCCTCGAAGTCGGCCGCATACCAGCCAACCACCGAGCGAATGAGATCTTCCCTGGAGTCCTCGGGCGCGTAGGGGATGACCATGTACGCAGCGTCCTTCGCGCGCACCTGCGCGGGATCCAGACGGCTGTTCTCGTTCGGCTCTTCCGACAACAATGCTTTGAGGCGCGGGATCATCCCGCCTACAATCATCTCGCTAGCCGCGGGGTCTTCGCGGCGAAGGTCATCGAGCGCGCCCTGCAGAGTGGCCAAGGCATCGACGTCGCTGCGGTCCATCTCGACAATCGCCATCGCCGCTTCGGTCCGAAGCTCGTCCGGGTACCGGTCGCTTCCGATCACAGCAACGAGACGGGTCGGCCCTTTGACCGTCCCCTTCCACTGCTGGACATCGTCGCTATCGACCTGACAGCCGGCCAGCAACACGCCCATGGTCACGCGAACGACCCAGCAAAGAATGATGTTCTTCGACATCCTACTCATCCGACTTGCCCATCCGACCTGCGGAACCATCCCCCGTGGGCATGCAACTCGGCAAGATAATAGAGGATTCAGCCACGCAATCAAGAATGTCCAGGAGCCGTGATTTCTTGACCAATCGATGGCACCACGCATAGCCTGCGTCGTGTAGGAGACCGCTTACTTGAGCGCACATGAAACCACCTCTTCGGGCGACTTGGTTGCGCCGGAGGGCAGGCGGCAGGACGTCCTTGCGATCCTGGCCTTGACCGCGACCGTATTGCTGACCCTCGCGTTGGTCTCGTATGACGCGCGAAACGGGAGCGCGAACCTCGTCGGCCCGGTCGGTCACCGGTTCGCCCGGGCGTTGATGCTTGCGTTCGGCCTGGTGGCTTGGTTCCTACCGCTCGAGGGTGGGCTGCTCACCTATCGCTTGTTCCGCAGGCGCTCGGCGATGCTCGGCTTGGCCACCATGGCGTCCACCCTGGTGCTCGTGATCATCGGTGCGGCGCTGGGGCATCTGCTGGTCGAGCCGCAGGCGGTCTGGGGGGCATCGCCCGGGGGAGCGGTCGGCGAGCTGCTCGGCGAGGTGCTGCGCTCCCTGCTCGGCTTCTATGGAACGGTGATCATCGGTTTTGCGATTCTTGGGACTGCCGTGATCCTGAGGACCCCTTGGACTCTCGAAGAGGCGGCTCAGGCGTTCGGTCGCGTGGGCCACGCGGCTTGGGCGAAGGTTCAAAGCCTATTCGTCGCGCTGCGCGAAGCGTGGGCGGAGGCGCGGGAGCTCCACGAGGAAGAGATCCGGGTGAGCCAGCCCCGAATCATGGGGGTCCATCTCGATGACGACCAAGAACCCGCGGAGCGGCCCCCGGCGACGGTGATCGTGGCGGCGCCCGAGCCGATGATGCAACGGCCTAAGCCAGAGGAGACGACGGGTCCGACGATCGTCGCGCCAAAGGAAACCAAGCAAAAGCCGCTGGAGATCTCGACGCGCCTGAAGCGGGACCACCGGGATTTCCGTCTGCCCCCGAACAGCCTTCTCGACGAGCCAGACTCTTCCGTGATTCACGTCGATGCCGAAGCGCTGAGGGAGAACGCCGAGTTGCTGACCGAAAAGCTCGCGGCGTACGGAGTGCGGGGGCGGGTCGACGAAATCCACCCGGGGCCGGTCGTGACGATGTACGAGTTCGAGCCTCAAAGCGGCACGAAAGTCTCCAAGATCGCGAGTCTGGCCGACGACCTCGCCATGGCGTTGGCGGCCCAGAAGGTTCGCATCGTCGCGCCAATTGCGGGCAAGGCGCGCGTCGGGTTCGAACTGCCGAACGACATTCGGCAGACGGTTCACCTGCGCGAAATTGTCGAGGACCGCCGCTGGGAGAAGAATAGCGGCTCGCTTCCGATGGCGCTGGGCAAGGACATCGCTGGCCAGCCCGTCTACGCGGACCTGGCGCGGATGCCGCACTTGCTGGTCGCCGGCGCAACCGGGTCCGGCAAGAGCGTCGCGCTCAACGTCATGCTGACCTCGATCCTCGCCAAGAAGACACCGGAAGAGGTCCGAATGCTGATGATCGACCCGAAGGTCGTCGAGCTACAGGTCTTTGATGGCATCCCGCACATGTTGCTGCCCGTCGTGACCGACATGAAGAAGGCATCGCTCGCGCTTCGGTGGGCGGTCGACGAGATGGAGCGTCGCTACCAGATGTTCGCGGACACCGGCGCCCGCAACATCGATACCTACAACAAGCGCGTCGATCGCGTGCTGGCTGGCGACCTTTCCATGGAGAAGTTCATGCCGAGGCGCAAGGGCAAGGTCAGGGCACAGGATGCGAACGGGCAAGAGATACTGCTCGACCCGGCCGATGGCGAAGCACCCGATGCCGAAAACTTCGAGCCGGAGAAGCTGCCTTTCGTAGTGGTTGTCGTCGATGAGTTTGCCGATCTGATGATGGTCGCGGCCAAAGACGTGGAGGCCTGCATCGCCCGGCTCGCACAGAAGGCGCGAGCCGCCGGCATCCACGTCATCCTTGCGACGCAGCGCCCGAGCGTCGACGTCATCACGGGGATGATCAAGGCCAACTTCCCCGCCCGCATCGCGTTCAAGGTCCCGCAGCGCCAGGACTCGATGACGATCCTCGGCCGCTCCGGTGCCGAACATCTACTTGGAATGGGCGATATGCTGATGATCCCGCCCGGAGCGAGCGATCTTCAGCGCGTGCACGCCGCGTACATCAGCGAAGACGAGGTGAAGGCGGTGTGCGACTTCCTTCGTGAGCAAGGCGAACCCGAATACCAGCAGGAGATCCTGAAGCCGCGTGAGGACGATGGCTTCGGAGGCGAAAGCGACGACCCGCTCTACGACAAGGCGGTCGCAGTCGTCGCCAACGCGGGTTACTGCTCGATCAGTCACGTGCAGCGGCAGTTGAGCGTCGGCTACAACAAGGCCGCCAAGCTCGTGGAGCGCATGGAACAAGAGGGCGTCGTCGGGCCCCCCAGCTCCAAAGCCGGCGGCCGCCGTGAAGTCCTAGTCAGCGCCGCCTGATCCACTGGCACTGGCACTGGCACTGGCACTGGCACTGGCACTGGCACTGGCGCAAAGTGGCCGCAATGTCTTCCGATGACGAGCTGATTGCGCTGGACCGGGCGCACCTGTGGCGGCCGTACACGTCGAGCGAGGATCATCAAAACCGTCCTCTGTTGGTCGTCGACCGCGCCGAAGGGCCTTGGTTGATCACCGGTGATGGGCGGCGTGTTCTCGATGCGAGTGGGTCGTGGTGGTGCAACAACCTCGGGCACGGGCATCCGCGTCTTCGGGCGGCCCTCGCGCGGCAATCCGAACGGATGATGCACAGTACGCTGGCCGCGGCGACGCACGAGCCGGCTTCACGACTTGCTGCGGAGCTCATCGCGATCGCGCCGGAGGGTCTCACGCGGGTTTTCTACAGCGACAACGGGTCGACTGCGGTCGAGGTCGCGCTGAAGATCGCGTTTCAGTACTGGCAGCAGAACGGACGACCCGAGCGTAAGCGCTTCCTCGCACTGCCAGGCGGCTATCACGGCGACACCCTCGGAGCGATGAGTGCGGGCGACGTCGATGAGTTCACCAGCGTCTTTCGGCCGCTCCTCTTCGACGTGCAGAGGCCGCCCGATGCGGTGAATCACCAGTGGGGGCCGGTGTTCGAACGACTGTTTGCCCTCCTTCGCGAGGGCGTGGAGCAGATCGCCGGAGTGATCGTCGAGCCGATGGTTCAGGGAGCGGCGGGAATGCGGACATACCCCGCCGATCTCCTCGCGGCACTGCGCGAACAGACCCAACTGGCCGACACATTCCTGATCGCCGACGAAGTCTTCACTGGCTTGGGCCGAACCGGTCCGTTGTGGGCGTGCGACCACGCGGGTATCACGCCGGACCTCCTGTGCACGGCCAAGGGACTCTCGGGAGGGGCGCTTCCCTTCGCCGCCACGCTCGCCACCGCTCGCATCTACGATGGCTTTGCCGGTGACAAGAGCCGCGCACTCATGCACGGGCATACGTGCTGTGGCAACCCGCTCGGCGCGGCCGTTGCACGCGAAGTCCTCGCGATTTACCGCGACGAGG
>JAUXFZ010000444.1 GCA_030622585.1 Myxococcales bacterium | reverse complement strand
TGGTGCGCTAACCGGGCAAACCTCAATTTAACACCCTCTCTAATTGGTGCCAAGGTACTGACCCGTTTGGGGTTTGGGTGAAAGCCATTTGCATGTCGGACTGGGGATCAAACATAGGGCCATCGTCGACGAAGCGAAGGATCGCCACGGCGATCGCCCTGATCGGGGCGATTTTCGTGGGTAATTTGCTGGCGGGGGTGTGGCCACGGGACGTGGAGGTGGCCTACAGGCTGGCCCCGGGCGTGACCGAGCTAGATGTGGACTATCTGCAGGAAGGAGAAGCCGTCGCGAGCGCCCGGTTCAAGCAGCGAGACACGAAAATTGCCGTCGTTCGGCATAGCGTGCGACTCCAACCCGGCGAGTATGAGGTTCGATTCACTGTGTACGGCCCCGACGGCCGGGGCGTCGAGCACGCCGCGGCTCTGGTTGTGCCAGCCGAAGGCCTCACTCGCTTCGACCTCAGAGAAGCAACCATCCGGTCACCATGAGCGGCGGCAGTAAATCCCGTAAGCGCTCGACCTTGGCCGTGGCGATCTCGGCGACCTTGGCCATGGCCCTCTGGATGGCCAACCGCGAGCCGTTCCCGTTCGGACCCCTATGGGGAGCGCTCATCACCCTGGTGGCCGTCATCGGGTGGGTCGCCTGGCTCGTTCCGACACCGGAGGGTGCAGCGACGGGATGGCGGGAGACGACCTTCGGCAAACAGCCGAACGAACGCGTGTCGCCGATGGCGGCGGCGGGGTTGGCGCTAACCGTGATGATCGCGGGCGCCATGCTCGGAGGATACGACGGACTCCCGATCACCATCCTCCTCGCCTTGCTCTGTTTCGTCCCGCCTGCGATTCGGCGGCCGGGGCTTTTCGTCATGCTCGCGATCTGCGCGATCTACTTGCCCCTGCTCGGCACAACCAGCCTCTGGGACCCGTGGGAGACTCACTACGGAGAGGTCGCCCGCGAGATCCTCGCCCGCAACGACTGGATCAGCCTGTGGTGGGCGCAGGACAAGTGGTTCTGGTCGAAGCCGGTGCTGCTCTTCTGGATGGAGGCGTTGAGCATGGGGTTCCTTGGCGTCGATTTCATGCCCGACGCCAACCCCGCCAGCCCGGAGTGGGCATTGAGGCTCCCGACTCTCGCGATGACCCTCTTCGCGCTTGCGGTGATCTACGCGACCACTCGCCGTTATTTCGGTCCGCGGGCCGGCGTGCTCGCCACGTTGGTCACCGCGACGATGCCGCAGTTCTTCTTCATCTCGCATCAGGCGATCACCGACCTGCCATTGGTTGCGGCCATCACGATCGCGTCCTGTTGTTTGATCGTGGCGATGCACGACCAGGGGGACCGTGAAGCGACGGTTTTTCAGATTGGCCGCTGGAAGGTTTCGCTCCAGCACGTCGTCTTGTTCGCGATCGTCCTCCTGATTCTCCCACAGGCGCTCTATCTCATCTCGCGCAACATCTCATGGGTCGAAGGTTATGGCCTCATCGCCCATCCCGATCGGTTCCTCTACGGATCGGCGGGTAATCTCGATATCCCTGGAAATCCGAGCCCCCACGACCAGACCCCGCGCGTCCGGGGCATCGGCGGCCAGCCGTTCGTACAGGGGGTTCTATGGCTCGCGGTGCTCGGCGCGGTGGCGATGATCCTCCGCAAAGAGCGGCGGGTGCGACCCCTGCTGATGTACGGGTTCTACTTCTTCTGTGCGATCGCGTTCATGGCCAAGGGACTCCTCGGCCTCGCCATTCCCGGGGCTGCCGCTCTGTTCTACCTGATCGCCTCACGACGCTGGGCGATGCTCGGCAGCGGGGAGCTCCGAGTATCCTTCGGCGTGCTGATCGTGACGGCGGTGAGCCTGCCGTGGTACCTCGCGATGTATGTGCGGCACGGCCCCGCATTCACCAACCGGTTGCTGATCCACGACCACATCAATCGGCTCGCAAGCGGTGTGCACGGCGACAAGGGAACCGTTGAATACTTCCTTGCCCAGATCGGCTACGCAACCTTCCCTTGGATCGCGTTGGTGCCGGCGGCTTTGATGGTCTGTCTCTCGATTCGATCGCGATCCGATCGCGATGGGCGCGGCGACATGCTGCTGTTTGTGGTCATGTGGCTGCTGTCGTCCTTCGTGCTCTTCAGCGCGATGGTCACCAAGTATCACCACTACATTCTTCCCGCGATCATCCCGGCGGGCATCTTGATAGGGATCGCGCTCGCACAGTGGTGGGGTCCGAAGCGGCCCGTCGCGACGCTGCTTGCCGGTGCGGCTGCTCTTTGCATGGTGGCGGGTTTCGCGTGGCTCACCGGAGATCCGCGAGGAATCGTCCCGGCGAACGTGATGCACGCTGAGGATTGGGTCCTTCGACAGGCACAACCGATGCTGGCCGGTGTGCTGATCGGCCTCGGCGCCGCGCTCGCCTGGCTCGCGCGCGGAGATTTAGCCAAGGCCGAGACCAAGCTGACCCCCTCGCGCTGGGGGACGGGGCTCGGCGTCGCGTTGCTCATCGGCGCCTGCCTGGTCGCGTTCGTCGGACGCGATTTGAGTTGGGCGACCTCGACCCGACCCCAGGGCAACGAACGCTTGATCCAACTCTTCGTCTACAACTACGGCCGACCTTGGCCCGCACACCTGGACTACCGGGCCGTTCTCACTGGCTTCGCGGTCGTGGCGAGCGTAGCGACTGCGGCAGCGGCGTTTCGTTACTGGCGCCCCGTCGCCACCCGAGTCTTGGTGGGCGTAGCTGTCATCTTCTGTGGATGGGGCCTGAACGTCTACATGGTCGACCTCTCCGACCACTGGGGCCTCCGAGATCTCGCGCAGCGATACTACGACGCTCGAGAGAGCCCGGACGAGCCGCTGGTTGCATGGCAGATGAACTGGAAAGGCGAGAACTTCTACACGGGCAATCGCGTGTACGTGTTTGCCGAGACCGACAACAAGCGGATGCGTAAATGGCTCGAGGAGAACGCGGATCGCACAGCTTTCTTCGTCCTCGAGCACAAGCGACTGCAGAGCTTCCGGAAACTGGTCCCAGATCGGGAAATCCGCGAGCTCTCCACAAAACGGGACTGCAACAAGTTCCTATTAGTCGAGCTTGAGATCTAACCCGCAACCGGTCTATAATTTCCGGCGATCTGTAGGTTTCGGACGTACTGAACACCAAAAACTGGACTGATTTTCAGTACTGAGCGATCGTCTTCTTCCAATGCACAATACCAAAGAAAAACTAGGCAGGCGTCTACTGGAGACGCTGTATGAGGTGGGCCGAGCCGACATCCAGCCGACACCCTCGATCCTCGCCACCTGGCTCGATGTTCCCCATACAGATGTTCAGGAGCTGCTACTCGCTCTCGATGCCCAGGGCTTGGTCGACGAAGCACGATGCCGACTGACCATGC
>JAUXFZ010000125.1 GCA_030622585.1 Myxococcales bacterium | reverse complement strand
CGTCGACGCAGTGGTAATCGTCATGCCCCGCGTGCACGTTGAGCGTGGACTTCGTCATCGCCCGTGCACCGACATTCAGGACGTAGGTCAGCCTCTTGCCCACGGCCGCATAGAGCGACTCGTGCATGTAGGCGATGCCTTGGCCAGAGGAGAAGTTCGCCGAACGCATGCCCGTCATGGACATGCCAGCCGTGACCGCCGCCGCGGCGTGCTCGCCTTCGGGCTCGATGAAGATCAGAGGACGCCCAGAGACATTGATGTGTCCGGCGGCTGCGGCCTCGGCCCAGTACTCGCCCATCTGGGTCGAGGGCGTGATCGGGTAGGCGCCGGCGGCATCGCTCGATTCGCGCTCACACATGATGACCGCGCTGTTGCCGTCCAATGCGGCGCGGGAACCGGGGTACTTGAACTCGCCGTCGCCCTTTTGCCCTTGGGTCTTGTTCTTTTTACGGAAGCTTAGTGGGGACATCGCAACCACCTTCGGGCTCAGGCCCTCGTATCTATGTCGGAGCGTCGCGGAGCGTGCCCTTACGAATGATCTTCGTCGCTGCCGGTCCCTTCACCGGTCCAGTCTTGGGATCGATCCAAACGATAGCCCCTGTGGGGCACCGTTCAATCGGAGCCTGCGTCTTGTGTGACCTGCTGTAGTCCACCACCGGAAGGTTCTTCTTGATCGTGATGAGGCCTTGGGGAGCGTCCATCTCGCAGCGACCGCAGTTGGTGCAGCCCACCTCGCAGTCCTCCAGGATCTGGTCGCCGTCCTCCTGGGAGCTACAGGCGACCCACAGGCGATGGCTCTCCTTGTGAAGGGAGAATAGGTCCTTCGGGCAGACCTCGACGCAGTCCCCGCAGGCGGTGCACTTCGCCTCGTCCACCACGGGCAGGTTGTGTGCGTTCATGTGGATGGCGTCGAAGTCACAGACCAGGTCGCAGTCGCCGAGACCCAGGCAGCCCCAGAAGCAGCCTTTGCCGCCGCCGGCCACCCGAGCAGCGGAGCGACACGTCTGGTGGCCATGGTACCTGGCGTGGTTGCGGGCCACGTTGGTGCCGCCAGCGCACGCCAGTCGCGCCACCAGCTTCTCCTCGGCGCCCACGTCGACGCCCAGAAAGCTTGCGATGTCCGCTCTCTCCTCGCCGGAGCTCACCGTGCATTTGCCCGGCAGAGCCTCGCCCCTGGTCAGGGCTTCCGCAAACGGGCGACACCCGGGGAAGCCACACGCACCGCAGTTGGCGTGAGGAAGCATCTCCTCCACAACGTCGATTCGTGGATCCTCGTAGACGTAGAGCTTCTTGTTGGCCAGGACCAACGCTGTGGCAAGGATGAACGTGAGGCCGCTGATGGCCCCAACGGCCGTGAGAAACAGCATGGGCAGAAGGCTCTAGCGCACTTATACTACGCGTCGACTCGCTCGGTGCCCGGCAGCTCGAGGAACAGGTCCTTGTCGCAAGTCGTGGACGACGTGGATTGACGAGTGCCAAACGCATCCGTTTCGTTGGCCGCAGCGCAGATGCAATCCGTGCGCCTCGCACACTCGGATTGCCCGACAAGACTGCGACTGCGGTTGGCACGTCTGATGCACAGCTGTCTCGGTCGAGCGTGAACAGGTCGCCGCTTCACGGAGGTTCCTGCAAAGCCCCACTACCTTCACTGCAGAGATTTAAGGCCGCTCGCACCAAGAGGAACCGGGAGTCCTACTGGAGTCGCGGAAACCTCTCACGTCCACAAAGAGAATCTCATGAACCGTCCCCGTATTGTCCGTCTCCCGGAACACATCGTCGAAATCGTCAGCGACGCTGGTGAAGGTGCACAAAAAGCAGCCGTTGCCTTTGCCCGGCTCTGCGCCAAAACAGGCAACGGACTTTGGACTGTGGAGATCATACCCTCCGAGATCCGGCCCCCACCGCATACGATCGGAAGCGCGAGCGGTAACCGCATCCGTCTTGCCGAGCGAAGCCAGGTCACGAATGCGGGCAACCTCGCGGACGTGGTGCTGGCCTTTAACGAAATGGCCCTGCTCTCGCGCCTCGAAGCTGGAAGTCTCGCCGACGACGTTCTCGTGCTGATCGACGATCAGTGGGCCACTCACGACGTCGAAGAGTATCGGCTCTCCTACCGCGAGGTGCTCGACAAATTCCGGACACGGGGGGCGACCATCATCGAGATGCCGCTACAAGAGGAAACGCTCCGCCACGTCGAGGATGCCGAACAGGGCAAGAACATGTTTGCGGTGGGCCTTTTGTGCGCCCTCTACAGCAAGGACGTGAATCTGCTCAAGAATGTGATTCGCGGCATCTTCGAGAAGAAAACCCGCGAGGTGATCGAGACGGCCGTGAAGCTCGCGGGCGCCGGTTATGAGTACGGACTCGCACACTTGGAAGAACGCTTCGAAATACAGGCTGTCCCGACAGACGTTCCGAAAGTGGCGATGAACGGGAACACCGCACTCGCGCTCGGCGCCGTCTCGGCCGGGTTCGAGATGTGCTCCATGTATCCGATCACGCCGGCAACGTCCGCTTCCCACGAATTGTCGGACATCTTTGAAGATTTCGGTGGCTTCGTCCATCAGGCCGAAGACGAGATCGCCGCAATCGGGGTGGCGCTCGGGGCCTCCTACGCCGGAAAGACCGCCCTTACCATCACCTCGGGGCCAGGCATGGCCTTGAAAGCGGAGTTCCAGGGCTTGGCCGTGATGACAGAGACACCGCTCGTCATCGTTGATGTGCAGCGGGGTGGCCCGAGCACCGGGTTGCCGACCAAGATCGAGCAAGCGGACCTGCTCCATGCGCTCTATGGCGCTCCAGGGGACGCACCCAAGGTCGTGATGGCGCCGAGCACGATCGAAGAGTGTTATTACATTCTTTCCGTCGCGCGGAAGATCGCGGAGGAATTCCGCATGCTCGTCATCGTCCTTTCCGACGCTAACCTCGCGACCGGTCAGCAGCTCTTCGATCGTCCCGATGTTTGCGAGACACAGGAGCGGCCTCCGCTCGACCTCAGCCCGGTGTCACCGGGCGCCCTACCGTACGATTGGGATCCAACGACGGGCCTTTCGCAACGCCTCATCCCCGGGCAGCCGGGCGGAATGGGGGTGACAACCTCGCTCAACCACGACGTCAATGGAAAGGCCTGCTACGACTCCGAGAGCAACCAGCGCGGCCACGCCATGCGCAGCCGGAAACTCGCTGCGTTGCAGAGAAGCCTGCATCGGCCGAGCGTGTATGGAGAGCCCGAAGGCGACCTCCTCCTCGTAGGTTGGGGCAGCACGCGGGGAGCGATCGAGGAAGCCGTCGACATGGCGCGTGAGGAAGGCTACGCGGTTTCCTCCCTCAACATTCAGTTCCTCAGTCCCCTGCCCCCCGGGCTCCACGAGATCTTCGCGGGTTTTGAAAAGATCATCACGGTCGAGCTCAACTACAGCGATGATTGGGAAGACCCTTTGATTACAAAGGAAAATCGTCGCTACGGC
This sequence comes from Myxococcales bacterium, assembly GCA_030622585.1. Taxonomy (GTDB): domain Bacteria; phylum Myxococcota_A; class Polyangia; order Polyangiales; family Houyiibacteriaceae; genus SG8-38. Next base: position 3,622 of record JAUXFZ010000125.1, on the reverse strand, counting down.
CAGTTGGCGTGGATCCTCCGGGCCGCCACCCTGTTGGACGTCGACTGCTATGCCAAGGTCCCTGGCCGCCCCTACATGCCGGTGGAGATCGTCGACGAAATCCAACGCATCCTCGGCGATCAACCGGCAGTCGAAAGTCTCGGTGAAACCCTTCGCGCACTCAAGGGAGTAAGTTGACGATGTCCAGTATCGCGGAACTATGCGTCATCGAGAGCGGCGCGGTCGAAGCGCACTCACTCGACGACTACGAATCTGAGAAGCCCCGGTGGTGCAAGGGATGCGGCGACCATGGGGTGCTGGCGGCGCTTCAGCGCATGCTGCGCACAAACAACCTCGATCCGGAGGACGTTGTCGCGGTTTCCGGCATCGGATGCTCGAGCCGCCTCCCCCACTATCTCAACACGTACGGTTTTCACGGCATCCATGGTCGGGCTTTGCCGATCGCCACGGGCGTGCGCCTCGCGCGTCCCGAGCTTCCCGTCATCGTGATCATGGGCGACGGTGACTGTTTCAGTATCGGCGGCAACCATTGGCTGCACGCGATCCGCTACAACATCAACGCAGTCGTGCTGGTGCTCGACAACGAGGTTTACGCGCTCACCAAGATGCAGGCCTCGCCGACCACGCCGGACGGATGCAAAACCAACACCACCCCGCACGGCACCTACCTGCAACCCATGAACCCCCTCAGCGCAGTGATGGGGATGACCAACGTTTCCTTCGTCGCCCAAACCGCCACCTGGCTGCCCGCTCACCTCGACGAGACCATCGAAAAGGCCTGGGAGCATCATGGACTTTCCTTTGTCCGCATCCTGCAGCGGTGCCCGGTGTTCATGCCCAAAGCCTTTGGCGAGGGCGGGTTGAACTTCCCGGTTGTGTTCCTCGAGCATGAAGACGGCATCCCCGTTCACCCCTCGCTACTCGCGCGCGGCGCCGCTCGAGCGCACAACCATCGCGACATCAACGAGGCTCAGCGGGTCGCGGTCGCCGTCGACCCTGCCCCCATGGGTCTCATCTATCAAAATCCCGATGTCCCTGCCTATGAGGAGATCCGATGGAACCGCAAGGAGCGCCCGGATCATCAGACCTTCGTGCAGCGGCTCGATGCCGTCATGGACCGTTACACCGTCAGCTGATCCGTGTGTCCGTCATGAAAGAGCAGATCCTCCAACCCGTCGAAGATGCGTGGCACCACCATTGCACCGTCCTCAACGATGCTCTTGCCGAGACCGCCTCCGAACTGAAAAACGTCCTTCGTCTCGACGAGTACCATCGCCATGGGCACGATGCCGACCACCTCGATCGCGCTCTCGGGCCCTTTGCCGCGACCAACCTCGACCTTGCTTCCTTGTCCCGCGTGCTCGGCGAAGGTGCGCTCTCACGGGCGATGGCGCCGGAGCGGCTAAAACGCGTGCGGCAGCTCATCCAGACGCTCGGTGAAATGAAGGAGGCCTGTTCGATCACTCCGGCCGATTTTGCGACTGTCGAGATTGAGAACGAGGAGAACGAAATCCGGGAGCTCGCCGAGGAACACTTCAATCGGTTCGCCTTGGTTTTTCGCACACTGCGCGTCGCCCAGCTGGAGATCCGCTCCAAGTATGAACCCGAAACCCATGACGCGGTCTTTGCCGACTTCAACTGGCGCCAGCTCGGGCCCGCTGAGCTCCGCTTGTGTCCTCCCTTTGTCGTCGTGGCACGTCCGCATGACGACAGCGGCGCGCAATTGCGTAAGATGATGTCGCTTCTCGAGAGCGGCATGCCGATCAAGATCGCGGCTCACCGCTCGAGTTTGCGTGAGGTCTACGCCCCGGCCCCGGGCACGAGCGTGCCTTCCACGATGACCATTGAAACGCTGCCGCTGGCGATGCGTGGCGTCTATTTCCTCCAGACCTGTGTGGCCGCCCCTGATTTTCAGAAACAGATGTTCGAGGGCCTGACCGCCCCGCGGCCCGGCGTGATTTCCGTCCTCTGCAAGCGGAATGAGGAGGAGCAGGCTGCGTTTCAAAGTCGCGCCGAACGCGCCGTGCGCTCCCGAGCCTTTCCGATGTGCCTCTACGATCCGGATCTCGCCCATCGTTTCGGCATGTGTTTTGATCTTTCCGCAAATCCGGCGCCGGACACACTTTGGACTACCGAAACGCTGTCCGGCCAGGACACGCAGGGGCAACCCATCGAAGTCGAAGAGGCCTTCACCTTTGCGCACTTCGCCGCCTCCGAGGCGGAGTTCGCTGCGGAGTTCACCGACCCGCCCGCGATTGCCGATCATCTAATCCCGATGACCGATTACCTAGGGTCCTCGCGACGGCAACGGGCCGGGAAACTTCCCTTCGTCTCGCTCGTCGGCAGAGATGGCAGCATCGTTCGCAAAGTTGCTTCGCCAGTGATTGCCCTACAGTGCTCGGACCGCCTCCACCTCTGGCTCACCCTTCAGGAAATCTCCGGGATGGACAATCCGCACGTGAACACCACCCGGGCCGCGCTGCAGAAGGAATGCGCCGCTCAACAAGAAGCGCTGAAGAAAAGCCTACAGCAGGAAATGGAGAAGGACGCGGCTCGCCGCGAACAGGCTGCCGTCGCCACCGCTGTGCGCAGGCTCGTTGTCCACCTCACCGGCATCGACCCTCCCAGCAGCTGAGCAATTAAGGATCAGCCGTTTCGAAAAGCCGGGTTTGAGCGGCTATGGAGGCTAGTTCCTGCGGTTCGCGGTCTCCGGGCAGCGACCCGGGCGGGTGTCCAAAGCCCTGTCCTTACCAGTGCGCAGGAGGCACAGAGCCGACGGCTCGCTCAGCTCAGCATCGCCCGGCAAGCCGTGGCGCAGCGCTTGCACGAAGCGGCACAGGCAGCGCATTCCGGGTGATGGCTCACGTGGGGGCGACAGGCAATCTCGCAGTCTTCGCAGACGGCGGCGCAGACCTCCAACAGCGCGCGAAGACGCGGCGAGTCGGCAGCCGCGAGCGCCGGGACGGCACCACAGACGGCGAGCATTTGCTGCACCCCTTTGCTGCAGTCCGCCATCGAGGTGTCGCCGTTGCCCAGCAGCCGCAGGCACTGAGCCAGGCAAACCTCCCCGTCTCGAAGGCATTCGCTGATCGCGGCCATCACTTCCGTCCGTAGGTCCGCGTGGTCGCCCACGAGCGCCGCCGGGGTCGTCGCCGCCACCGCTTCACCCTGGGCCCTACAGCCCATCACCGTCGTTACGCCATGGGCAAGCGCAGTGCTCGCCCCAACCATCATCAGCTCTCGTCGCTTCATGGCGCGCATCCTACACGAAATCTTGAATTTCGGTGGCAAGGAAGATCCGACCAAAGAAGATCCGACCGAGGTTGCCCAGAAAGTCGGAATGTCACGCGGCCTCGTCGTACTAGCCCGACCGAATCAGCTCTAGCCCACAACAAAAGACGGCCCCGCAAAACGGAGCCGTCATCGCCAGATGGAGCGGGAAATGAGATTCGCTTGCGAGTGTACGAGTGCAGTGCGCTGCACGAGTACGGGAGCAGTACGGAGGCGCAGCCGAGTACACTCACGACTTCAACCTTGGCAATCTTCGCCTAGCCCCCAACACCATTCGGGAAATCCAGCAACATCAACCACATAGTGTCCCGTGGCGTTGCGTGCCGTCCCG
>JAUXFZ010000432.1 GCA_030622585.1 Myxococcales bacterium | reverse complement strand
TCAGCGACCTCAGCGAGTGATCGCGACCGGCAGCTAGCCATGCTCATCGTCCTGAATACGCTCGTATCGGCGCTCGTCATCGGCGCTGCGGCGTGGCTCTCGCGACGATACCCCGTAGCCGCCGGCTTCCTTATCGCGCTGCCGGTGGCCACGATGCTGGTGCTCCCGCTGGCCTATCTGCAGCACAGGGATCCGGGTAGCGTGTTCCAGATGGCGCGCAGCATCCTGGTGGCGCTCCCGATCACGCTCTTGTTCTTCATCCCGTTTCTGATGCGTGACCGCTTCTCTTTTTGGGGTGCGTACGCGCTCGGGTGTGCCCTGCTTCCGGTCGGCTATTTCATGCACCGCGCCATCATGCGAGTGCTCGGCTGATTAGAGCGCTGCTCCGCCAGCCACGTCGATTGTTTCACCCGTGAAGTAGTCGCAATCGAAGATGAACTTCACGGCGCGCCAGATGTCTTCGGGCTGTCCCATGCGGCCGAGCGGAATCGACGCGCGGATCATGTCCAGCGCCTTCTGGTTCATCCCGGACGTCATCGAGGTTTCGGTGGCGCCCGGAGCCACGGCGGCCACGCGGATGCCGTAGGGAGCGAACTCCTTCATCCAGGTGCGGGTGTTGGCGGCGAGGGCGGCCTTGGCGGCGACGTAGTTGGTTTGCCCTCGGTTGCCGTGACGCGCGACCGACGAGACGTTCACGATGACACCGGGTTCGCCGTGCTCGATCATGTGCGCGACGACCTCCTGCACCATCAGCGAGGCGCCGGTGAGGTTGATCGCGATGACCAGGTCCCAGTCCTCTCTCGACATGCGCCGGATTTCGCCGGTCTTGCGGCTCTTGCCGACCCAGAGCCCGTCGCGGATGATCCCGGCGTTGTTGATCAGGCTGTTGAGCCCGCCCATCTGCTCCGCTGCCCACGGCACGAAGCTCGCGATGTCGTCCTGGTCGGCGACGTTGAGCTTACGCCGGTGAATGCCGTCGGGGAGGGCGGAGAGGCCTTCCTCGTTGACGTCGCCTACTGCGACCTGGGCGCCGGCGGCGAGAAGTTGTTTGGCGAAGTGCTCTCCGAGTCCGGAGGCGCCGCCCGTGATGATGACTTTGAGTTGGTCGAGCTCCATAGGGGGTCTTCCTACCCGGTCAGGCGGTCGCCACGCAAGCCGGTGGCAACTAGAACGTGCCGCCAAACGAAATGCCAGCGCCTTGCCTCGAAACCGACGGGGCGACGCCCCACTGAAACTCGTGTCCCGGCATCGGCTTTTTTTTCGCGTTGTAGTCCTGCCACGCCTTCTCGCTCGGCGTATCGCGAAACGAGGCCCCAAACGTGCCCATGCCGATCGCAAAGAACAACCCGCCGATGATGTAGCCCGAAACGCGGTCGGCTCCAGTCATGCTGTCGGGTATGGGCGTGAACGCGAGGACCACGGCGCCGGCTAGGGCATGGGTGAGGCCGCCCCAGCGCAGCAACAGGCGTTCGCCCTGACGGATTTCTTGGGAGGCTTGTAGCTCACCTTCGAAGTGGGCTAGCTCGACCTCGGTGATGCCGTCTTGGCGTGCTCGTTCCCATCGGGTGAACCGACGCTTCTCTTGTGGGATGCGGGTCGCGGCGAAGACCCCGAGGGTGAGATCCGCCATCCCGAGCGTCATGAACATCACGCCGAGGCCGCGCGAGTACTGGCTCCCGGGATCTTTCTCTATGAGGCGCCAAGCACCGAGGCCGAGCAGGATCGAGCCTCCCATGATGCCCGCGGCAGCGCCGAACTTTTCCTCCCGGATTGTCTGCTCCACGGACCGCTCGAGCAGCGCGTCCAGGAGTTCTGCATTGTGAGCGACCGCATCGGGGCCCCGCATATCGGGCGCGTCCGCGATCACATCAGCCGCCACCGGCACATCGCCCTCGGCAGTGTCTGACGCGTCACCGGCGGCCGCCTGTGCGCGGGCCGGGGTCGCCGGCACGCCTGCCCAAAGCAGCGTGAGTGTCAAAAGCCAGGTGGAGGTGGGGTGCATGGGCGTTGGAGGTGGATAGCAGCGTCGATCTTCGGTGGCCAATCAGCGCTTGTTGCGACCTTGAACGAACTTTTGATGGGCCCTGCTCATCGAGTCGTAGAAACGTTGCGGCGATGTTCGTTTGAGGCGCCACGCCACTCGGCCGTCTCGCATCGGCTGTACGTACAGTTTACCGTCCCGCACCGCATCGATGGCGCCCTTGGCGACCTCAGGCGCTTGCACCTTGGACCGTTCCATCCAGCGGATAAGTTGGGCCTCTTCTTTGTCCGTGCTGGCGCCTCGCCCCGCTTCGACGATGTTCGTGCGGAAGAAGGTTGGGCAGAGCACGGCGACGCGAATGCCCTCGGATTTGTACTCGGCGAATAGCGTCTCGCTCAGCGACACGACCCCTGCCTTCGTGACGTTGTAGGCAGACATGGCGGGCGGAGCTAGGAGGCCCGCCGCCGGCGCCACGTTCAGAATGTAGCCACGCCCTTGCGCTTTCATTTTCGGAACAGCCGCCTGGCAACCGTAGATCACACCCCAAAGATTGATGTCGACCGCCCAGCGCCAATCTTCGATCGAGATCTGCTCGAAGGGTCCGCCGACCGCGACGCCGGCATTGTTGGCGATGAAGTCGATTCCGCCGAGCCGCTTCTCGGTTTCATCGACCAACGCGAACACCGCCTCGCGGTCCGTGACGTCGCATTGCACGGCCTCCGCCGTCGCGCCCTGCTGGCGGACTAGATCGGCGGTTTCTTCGGCTGCGGCCACGTCGATGTCGGAGACGACGAGGGAAGCGCCGCGTTTGGCGAGGTCGAGGGTCAGGGCGCGACCCAATCCGCTGCCGGCTCCGGTGACGACCGCGCGAAGCGGTTTGGGGAAGGACATGGCGGGAGAGAAGCCCCGATCGGCGGACCCGTCAAGGTGCTTGCAGGAGGGAAGGGTCATGGGGGAAGGTCCTCCTCTATGACCGACACACGAAAGCAGAGCTTCTGGGGCTGGGGCTGGGAAGACAAATTTCCCGACGCAGCGACGCGCAAGACGACCGGTCAGCACGCCCAGATGATGGTGGGTTTTGCGCCCGAGCGCTGTGACGAGCCTCCGTCGCTCGAATCGATAGAGCTTCGCGCGGCTCGGACGAGCGTGCCCTCGGTCCTCGCGGGCTTCGTGACCGACCAGAACGAAGCTCGGGTCCGGCACACGTACGGCAAGAGCTATCGCGACATCCTTCGGGGATTTCGGGGCGACTTTTCTCCGGCTCCCGACCTGGTCGCAACCCCACGAAACGAGAACGATATCGCTTCGGTGCTCGACTGGGCGAGCGATGCGGGTGTCGCGGTCATTCCATTCGGCGGCGGAACGAGCGTGGTCGGTGGCGTCGAGGGTGATGTCGACGATCGGTACCGCGCGGTGCTGAGCCTAGACCTCGCGCACCTCGATCGCGTGGTCGAGGTCGAGCGGAGCTCCTTGTCGGCGCGCATTCAAGCGGGCGCAACCGG
>JAUXFZ010000157.1 GCA_030622585.1 Myxococcales bacterium | reverse complement strand
GCTTTGGGGGGGGGCGGGTGGGGGTAGTACGCGCACGCTGTTCGCCGGTCGTACTCCGGCACGCACGATTGGCGCGGCCGCGGGGGCCCTTTCATAGCGGTTTCGGCGTAGAGTCCAGGGCTTCGGCCCCTGTCGAAGTTGGCCCGCCCGATGCATACGTGCTCGTCGGAGAACGAACATGACGGACCCCGCTGCCAATGCCCTCCGTGAACGATTCCTAAGAGGACGCTGAGCTGCGTGCGAATCAAGAAGCGAGTTCAAGCCGACCAGGTTGCTCCGAGTATGAGCGACTACGCTCGGGAGCGAGCGTCGTTCTCTTGGGAATCCGTGCGCGCGGAGCTCGATGGTCTCCCCGGTGGTCGCGGACTGAACATCGCGTACGAGGCGCTGGGCCGGCACGTCGCGAAGGGGCACGGCGATCAGACCGCCATCATCTGGCTGGGAAAGAGGGGCGAGCGCCGGGAGGTCACCTACGCCGACCTCGATTCGCTTACGAATCAGTTCGCGAACCTCCTCGCCAATCAGGGCGTGGAGGCGGGGGACCGCGTTTACTCGCTCGCTGGTCGGATTCCAGAACTCTATGTGTGCGCGCTCGGCGCCCTGAAGCACAGGGCCATCTTCTGTCCCTTGTTCTCCGCGTTCGGCCCGGAGCCAGTCGCAGAACGGCTCAACCTCGGCGAGGCACGGGTGCTGTTCACAACCGAGCGACTCTACAAGCGTCGTATCGCGGGCATCCGCGACCGGATCCCGACGCTCGAGCACGTGATTCTCCTCGCGGACCCGAAGAAACCGGACAAGCCCGAGGGTACGGTCGACTGGGCCGAGGCGATGGGCGATGCCTCACTGGAATACGAAATCGGCGCCACCGGTCCGGACACGCCCGCGCTGCTCCACTTCACCAGCGGGACGACCGGCACACCCAAGGGCGCGTACCATGTTCACGAGGCGGTGCTGACGCACTACGCGACCGGCAAGCTCGCGCTCGATATGCATCCGAGCGACATCTATTGGTGCACGGCCGACCCCGGTTGGGTCACGGGCACCTCGTACGGGATCAGCGCTCCGCTCGCGAATCGCGTGACGATGATCATCGACGAAGCGGAGTTCGACCCAAAGCGCTGGTACCAGATCCTCGAAGAGGAGAAGGTGCAGGTTTGGTACACCGCGCCGACTGCCATTCGCATGCTGATGAAAACCGGTCCCGAGCTCCCCCAGAGCAAAGACCTTTCGGCGCTTCGGTTCATGGGGAGCGTAGGCGAGCCGTTGAATCCGCAGGCGGTCATCTGGGGCCAGGAAGTGTTTGGCATGCCGTTTCACGACAACTGGTGGCAAACCGAGACCGGCGGGATCATGATTGCGAACTACGCTTCGATGGACGTGAAGCCCGGCTCGATGGGGAGACCGATGCCGGGAATCACGGCCGGCATCGTTAGAGAAGGAGACGACGGGCGCCTGCGCGAGGTCGATGACCCCAGCAAGGACGGCGAGCTCGCGCTGCGTCCCGACTGGCCTTCCGTGTTTCGCGGCTATTGGAACAACAAGGAGCGATACGACGCGTGCTTTCGGGACGGTTGGTACTTGTCAGGCGACCTCGCGCGTCGCGACGAAGATGGCTACTACTGGTTCGTCGGACGGTCGGACGACGTGATCAAGTCCGCGGGGCACCTCATCGGGCCGTTCGAGGTCGAGAGCGTGATGATGAAACATCCGGCGGTGGCCGAGGTCGGCGTGATCGGCAAGCCCGACCCAGTCGCGGGCACCATCATCAAGGCCTTCGTCAGCCTGCAGTCCGGTCACGAATGGACCGAGGAGCTGCACAGGGAGCTGATCGGATTCGGCCGAAAGAACCTCGGCACGGCGGCGCCGCGCGAGATCGATTTCGTGGAGTCGCTTCCCAAGACGCGAAGCGGAAAGATCATGCGGCGTCTGCTCAAGGCGCGGGAGCTCGGGTTGCCCGAAGGAGACACCTCGACCTTGGAAGGAGGAGACAGTTGACCCTGGACATCTCACGTGACCACGCCCTCGAGCTGCTGCGGGACATGATTCGCATCCGTCGGTTCGAGGAAAAGAGCGCCGAGCTCTACTCGAAGCAGAAGATCCGAGGCTTCTTGCACCTCTACATCGGAGAGGAAGCCGTTGGCGTTGGCGCCATGCACGCGCTCCGCGAGGACGACAACATCGTGGCGACCTATCGCGAGCACGGCCAGGCGTTGGTGCGCGGCATTCCGGCCGGCGAGATCATGGCCGAGATGTACGGCAAGGCGAACGGTTGCTCGGGCGGCCGCGGCGGGTCGATGCATCTGTTCTCTGCAAAGCGGCGGTTCTACGGCGGGCACGCCATCGTGGGCGGTGGCTTGCCGATCGCAGTGGGCCTGGCGCTCGCCGACAAGATGAAGGGCGAGCCCCGAGTGACGGCGTGCTTTTTTGGGGACGGCGCGACCGACGAGGGCGAGTTTCACGAGTCGCTGAACCTGGCGGCGTTGTGGAAGCTTCCGGTGCTGTTCTTGTGCGAGAACAACGAGTACGCGATGGGGACGGCGCTCCATCGCCACGTCTCCGACCGTGACATCGCCAACAATCCGCCCGCGTACGGTGTTCCAGCGGATTCGGTCAACGGCATGGACGTGATCGCGGTTGAGCGGGCGGTGCACAACGAAGCGGAGCTCGTTCGGGAGACGAGCAAGCCGCGGTTCCTCGAGCTCAAGACATACAGGTTCCGTGCGCACTCGATGTACGACGCGGAGCTCTACCGCTCGAAGGAAGAAGTGGAAGAGCGCAAGAAGCAGGATCCCATCGACGTTTTCCAGGCGCGCGTGTTGAACGATGGAATGGTTACGCAGACGGATATCGACGCGATCGAGGCCGATGCGGCCAAAGAAATCGCCGCGGCGGTCGACTTCGCCGAGCAAGGCGAGTGGGAGCCTGTCGAAGACATCACCCGTCACACGTACGCGAGGGATTTGTCGTGACCACCTATCGAGACGCCATTCGAACCGCGCTCCAGACGCTCCTTCGGGAAGATCCCCGCGTGTTTTTCATGGGTGAAGACGTTGGCCGTTACGGGGGTCCCTACGCCGTGAGCAAGGGCCTGCTCGAGGAGTTCGGAGAAGATCGGGTTCGCGATACCCCCCTATGCGAGTCGACTTTCGTTGGCGCGGGCATCGGCGCTGCGATTGGCGGGATGCGTCCGATCGTGGAGGTCATGACGGTTAACTTCAGCTTGCTGGCACTCGACCAGGTCGTGAACAACGCGGCGGTGATGCGTCATATGTCTGGAGGGCAATTCGAGGTCCCGCTCGTTGTGCGCATGGCGACGGGTGGCGGCAAGCAGATCGCCGCGCAGCATTCGCACAGCCTCGAGAACTGGTACGCGCACGTACCCGGCATCAAGGTCCTTGCGCCCGCCACGGTGCAGGATGCGCACGACATGTTGATCGCGGCGCTCGAAGATCCGGATCCCGTGGTCATCTTCGAGCATCAGATGCTCTACGGGGTCGACGGGCCGCTCGACACCGACGCGACGCCGCCCTCTCCGTGGAAGGCTGCCATTCGGCGCCCCGGCACCGACGTGACCGTCATCGCGTACGGCGGTTCTGTTCCCAAGGCGTTGACGGCCGCCGAGGAGCTCGAAAAGGAAGGCGTGAGTGCCGAGGTCATCGATTTACGAAGCCTCCGTCCGCTCGATCGGGACGCGATCATCGGGAGCGTGTCGCGCACGCATCGCGCGGTGTTGATCGACGAAGCGTGGAAAACCGGCAGCCTGGCCTCGGAGATCAGCGCGATCTTGGCCGAGGACGCATTCTATGAGCTCGACGCGCCGATCGCGCGCGTGTGCACCTTGGAGGTGCCGATTCCCTACGCAAAGCACCTCGAAGAAGCGGCCATCCCGCAGGTCGACCGCATCGTCGAAGCCGCGAAAAGGACTGTGAGCGGTGGCTGAGTTCGTGATGCCCTCACTTGGCGCCGACATGACCGCGGGGACGCTCGCCAAGTGGTGCGTCGCCGTGGGCGATACCGTTTCGCAAGGCGACATCATTGCGGAGGTGGAGACTGACAAGGGTCTCATCGAGGTGGAGGTGTTTGACGCCGGAGTGGTCGAGAAGTTGCTCGTTCCGGAGGGGGAGAAGGTGCCGGTGGGGACGGCGCTTGCGGAGATTGGGACGGGGACAGGGTCAGCGACAGCGGCAGTGACAGCGGCAGTGACAGCGGCAGTGACAGCGACAGTGCCAGCGACAGTGCCAGCGGCAGGGCCAGTGCCAGCGTCGGTGCCTGGGAGCATTATTTCTGCCGGGGCCTCGGAGGTGGACCTCGGTGGGCCTATGGCTTCTCCGGCTGTGCGTCGGCGTGCGCATGAGCTCGATGTGGCTCTCGACGGGGTACGTGGGAGTGGCGATCACGGGCGGATCACGCTCGACGATGTGCGAGGGGTTGCGGAGACCAGCGCTGCGCCGGTTGCACTGAGTGATCGCGTCCGGATTTCCCCTTACGCCCGCCGAATCGCGATTGGGCGCGGGGTCGACATCGCGGAGGTTCGTGGGACGGGGCCGGGCGGCGCGATTCAAGCGAGCGATGTACTTGGCGCGAAGGTGCAGGCGCCGAGCAGGCCCGCAACCCCCGCCGAGCGCATGCAGCGGGCGATTGCGGTTGCGATGACGCGCGCCAATGACGAGATCCCTCATTACTACGTCGAGCAGAGCGTCGACATGGGCAACGCGTTGGCGTGGCTCCGGGAGACCAACGCGTCCCTGAGCGTTAGCGAACGCTTGGTGTCCGGTGTGTTGGTGTTGCGGGCTGTGGCTCGGGCGCTGCGTAAGCATAAGAAGCTCAACGCGACCTGGCAGGGGGCGGAGGCCGTGCCGTGCGAGGAGATCCACGTCGGTCTTGCGGTCTCACTTCGCGGTGGGGGGCTCGTTGCGCCCGCCCTGCGCAACACCGACGAGGGGAGCCTTTCGGAGTTGATGGCACGCATGACCGATCTCGTGGCCCGAGCTCGTGCCGGCACACTTCGAAGCTCAGAGATGACATCTGCCACCATCACGCTGACTTCTCTTGGCGAGCGTGGTGTCGAGAGTGTGACCCCCATCATTTTTCCGCCACAAGTGGCCATCGTCGGCTGCGGCGCGACGGCCGAGCGGCCTTGGGTGGTTGACGGTCAAGTCGTTGCCCGTCCCGTCATGCGCGTCACACTCGGTGCGGACCACCGAGTCAGCAATGGTCACCAGGGCGCGCGATTTCTGAGTGCGCTCGATCGCCTCTTGCAGGAGCCCGAGAAACTATGACCAGTGACGAAATACGAGCGACCTTGCTCGCGTGCCTGTCCGATGTGGCCCCCGAAATCGCCGACGAGGAGATCGAGGACGACGCAGACCTGCGGGACGAACTCGACCTCGACTCGATGGACATCCTGCGGTGGGTCCAAGGGATTCACAAAGCGCTCGGCGTCGAGATTCCGGAGGACGACTACGACAAGATAACCACACTTGGGGATGCCATCGCTTATGTCGCAGCCCGCGTCTGAGCCAGCGCCCTGCTCCCTTGAGCACGGTCAGGTTCTGCGCGCCTTGGACGTTGTGGTGCGTCTGAGCCAGCGAGCCGCGGGCCAGATTCGACGCAAATACGGGCGCCAGGCGTAAGCCAGACGTGGCGGAACCGCCCGGGTGTGGTACAGGTCCGCGCATGGACAAGACCGCTCCGATCGCCGAGTACATGACGGCCATGCCCCACACCGTGGGGAGCGAACAGACGATCACGTTCGCGCAGAAGCTCATGCGGAAGTACGACATTCGCCACCTGCCCGTGCTGCACGGCGGCGAGCTCCACGGCATCGTCAGCGATCGCGACCTCGGCATGATCGCCGGCCTCAACGAGGTCAATCCCGACAACACGACCGTCGAAGAGGCGATGACCCAAGAGGCGTACACTGTGTCCAAAGACACCTCGCTGATCGCCGTGCTCCAAGAGATGCTCGAGCACAAGTACGGCTCAGCGGTGGTGGTTGAAGGCGTGAAGATCATAGGCATCTTCACGACACACGATTCACTGAAGCTGCTCGTCGAAAACTTCCCCGCGTAGAATCGACGCTTTGCGGCGACCACGGGGCGCGAAAATCTTCCACGGCATCGACACTTGTCGTGTGGTGATTGCGAAGAACTGACTAGTCGCCGACACCTAGCTCGTTGATGACCTTGGTGAGGCGTGGCG
>JAUXFZ010000417.1 GCA_030622585.1 Myxococcales bacterium | reverse complement strand
CGGGCTCAGGCGATTGCCAAGATGCAGAGAGCGCTCAGCGAGACGCTTATTGGGGGCATAGTCACCAACATTCCACTCCATCAGCGGATCCTCGAGCACCCCGCCTTCGAGGAAGGCCGGTTCTCGACGCACTTCCTCGACGAGCTCCGGGCCTAGCGCTTGTTGACCGCCACCGTCCGGCATTAGTAGACTTGTGTGGGTGCACTGAACGCATGGGGGCTTAGCAGGGGCTTTGGCTATCAACAGGAATAAGGTTCTGGACGCGGCGCGGAAGTACCAGTCGCGCGGCCAGTACGACAAAGCGATCGCCCAGTACAAGAAGCTGGTCGACGCCGACAAGCGGGACGTTCGTTCTCTGCTGAAGATCGGCGACTTGCACGTACGCAAGGGTGACCGCGGCTCGGCGATCGAAACATACGAAACCGTCGCAGGTCACTACGCTCAGCAAGGCTTCTTTCTCAAAGCGATCGCGGTTTACAAACAGATTCTGAAACTCGACCCGTCGCGGCTCGACGCGCAGGTGCGGCTCGGCGAAATGTACGAGCAGCTCCAGCTGATCAGCGACGCGATGAGCGTGTTCGAGGACGTCTCGAACGGCTTCATGCGTGCCGGCGACACGGACCAAGCGTTGGCGATGCTGGGCAAAATGGTGGAGCTCGATCCGGAACACATTCCAGTGCGCATCAAGTACGCCGAAGCACTGTCGCGTGCGGGGCGCACACAGGAAGCGGCGGACGAGTTCGAACAAGGCGCGCTGCTGTTGAAGGACCAGGGCCGGCTCGATGATTACGTGAAGGTGGCCGAGCGGCTCCTATACCACCGCAGCAACGATGTTCGCGTGGCGAGGGAGCTTGCCGAAACGTACGTCGCCCGTCGGGATCCCAAGCGCGCACTCGCCAAACTACAGATCTGCTTCAAGGCCGACCCGCGCGATGTCTCTACTCTGTCGCTGCTCGCCGAGGCCTTCTTGATGCTGTCGCAGACCGACAAGGCGGTCAGCGTGTACCGCGAAGTCGCTCGCATCCACCGCGAAGCGCAACGCCCACAGGAGCGCATGAGCGCACTGCACCGCATCCTGGAGCTCAACCCCAACGACAAAGAGGCGCAGACGGCCCTCGAGAAGACCGCTTCCGCTTCAGGGCAGCACTACATGCCCCCAGGCACCGTGCGCCAGCCCGCTGCATCGACGGCCTCGGTTTCGACCGCGCAGCTCGGCAACTCGCAGTTGAGCGGGACCGCACAGGTGAGCTCGCCCTCGCTGAGCAGCGCATCCGGACTAAGCGGAGCGTCTGGCATCATGTATGTCGAGGAAGACGTCGAAGAGACGAGCATCGCGTCGGGCTCCCTTCCCGCCGTCGACGAGGAGACCGTCGAAGTCGATGAGTCGTACGGCTCCGTGCCCGCTGCACCACGCCCGCCCAGTGGCGGCCGGATCATCCCGATGCGTCCGCTCGCTCCGATGTCATATCCCGAGTTCCTCTCCTTGCCGCTCGTCAGCACACAGGTGGCGCCCGCGACCGCGGCGCTCGCGCCTAGCCTGATGGAGCGGACTCTCGAGCTCGCCGATTCATACTTGGTCGACGGCCTCTTCTCGCAGGCACGTGCGATCGTGAGCGAGCTTCAGCTGACGCATCCGGAGCATGCACTCGTGCTGGAGAAAGCACGCGAGATCGAAGAGCTCGCGGCCGCATCCTCGGGCGTGTCTGCGGTCGCTCAACCACTCATTCAGCCGGAAGCGTCATCCGTTCCCGCGGGCATGGCCTCCGAGGCGCCCGAGATGGAGTTCGAGTACGAAGAGCTCGAGCCCGGCGACGAAGGCTTTGACTTCGCCGAGAAGCTCGCCGAAGAGCTCGCGGAGGTCGCCGAGATCGCGCCGATCGACGAGGGCGCCGAGATGATCGACGTCGAGACTGTCTTCGAGCAGTTCAAGGCGGGCGTTGCGGAACAGGTCAGCGACGACGACAGCGACACCCACTTCGACCTCGGCATCGCCTACAAAGAGATGGGCTTGTTGCCTGACGCCCGACGGGAGTTCCAAGTCGCGATGGGCGACCCGCGGAGACGCTGCCTCTGCTGGATGATGATCGGCCTCATCTATATTGAAGAGGGCCAGCCGCGCGATGCGATCGAAGCGTTTCAGTCCGGCCTGGAAAGCCCGGAGATCACGCCTACAGAATCGGTCGGCCTACACTACGAGCTCGCCATGGCGTGTGAAGCCGCTGACCTGAGCGACCAGGCGCGGCTCCACTACGAGTACGTTTTTCAGCGGGAGCCACAATACCGAGAAGTCGGTCAGCGTTTGCAACGCCTCGGCGGCCCTTCCGGCGACAACGCCGGTGATCTACTCATGGAGTCGATGGACGACGTGAATCGCGCCTTCGACGAGTTGATCCACGAAGACTAGGCCCCCTCGGGCATCGAGCGCTAGAACACCGCGCGGAACGAGAGGTTCGGGAACCAGAACGCGTCGGTGAACGTGAGCGGGCATGGGGACGTTGAACAAACCAGACACGTCGATCGCGCGCAGCTCGGCCTCTCCGTGCACTCGGTCGTTCGGAATCTTGCGGGCCCTTGCGGTTACGACGCCGCCGGTGAACCGCCCGTAGCGAGCGGGCGCGGCGCCCGAGTACAGGTTGATGCCGCCGATCAGGCCGGAGTGGACCGTCGCAGGACCAAGCGCCGAATGGAAAAGCAACGGTATCGGGATGTCGTCATAGATGTATTGCGTCCCGGACGGCGGAGCCCCACGCACGTACACGTAGGGCTGCCCATTGGCGACAGGCACGGTGCCGGGCAGGAGCTCCAGCGTTCGAAACGGTTCGCCGAAGGTCCCCGGAATGTTTCGAATCCCGTCGAGCTCGAGCTTGATCGGAACCTGCACGCGCGCGTCCACCTCCGCGGTCTCGGAGAACACGAGCTCCTTCTCGACGCTAGCCCCAGCGGGCTCCAGGACGGTTTCGGCGGAACTCGACTCGGGCGTCTCGTCCGTGGCCGGTCGACGAACACGCAGGTCGACTCGGACTTGCGATGGCACCGGCGTTCCGTCCCGGGTCGCAGGCTCGAACTCGGCCTTGGCGATCGCCTCGATGACGACGTCGCAGAGTGCACGCCCAGCGTCACACTTCTGCACCACGCCCTTGCCGTCCGGGTCGATGCGGACGAGCACCTGCACGAGGCCGGACTCCGGCACCTCGATGCCCGCAGGCACCTCTACGCCCGGAAGCGACTTCACCCGAGGCGCCACGAGGTCCTGCGCACCGGCCGAAGCCGCCCATGCGCACAATCCCACGGCGAGGCCAAGCCCGAAGCGCCCAAACCGTCGCATTATGGTTCTTGTACGACCCGTAGCGCCTTCCGTTCCAGTTTCTCGGTGAGGAGCTCCCAATGCGCCATGCGACCTCCGGATCGACAGCGTACAGGGGGGACGCATCCGGTGGGGGAACAAATGCTCCGTCACTTGACGGCCCAGGCAAGCAGGGCTACTCGTTCCACCTCATTGCGGGAGTAACTCAGTGGTAGAGTTCTTGCTTCCCAAGCAAGCTGTCGCGGGTTCGAATCCCGTCTCCCG
>JAUXFZ010000296.1 GCA_030622585.1 Myxococcales bacterium | reverse complement strand
GCCGGTCATTGGTTTCGCCATGGAGCTTCGAGCCGAGGTGCAAAGCTTGGGGGGCATCGTCTGGGGCGTTGCGCTTCAGGCGCCTGCTGCTCTGATCCAGGCAGAATTGGTGGTCGCATGAACGATCGACGACTCGTGGTGATTGCAAGTCCGGGGTTGAGTACTGGATTCGCCCTGACGGGCGTGCCGGTGTTCGAGGCAACCGACGGCGTCGACGCTGCCCGGCAAATCGACCGTTTGGTCGATGAAGTGAACGCAGGCGTCATCATCATCGATGAACCGCTTTACAGGGATCTCCCCGAGGAAGTCCGGCGAGCGCTCGGTCGATCTGCGTTGCCCGTCGTCATTCCGGTGCCCGGACCCGATTGGACGACGGAATCCACGGCGCACGAATACATCGTCGAGATCCTTCGGCGAGCCATTGGCTATCGGGTGAAGCTCCGATGACCGAAGCCCGCATCATCCGAGTGGTAGGCGCGATCGCGGAAGCACAGCCGCTACGCGACGTGGCGCTCTACGAGCTTGTCGAGGTCGGCGAACGGCGTCTGCTAGGCGAGGTGATCCGGATCCAAGACGACATCGCAACGATTCAGGTATTCGAGGAAACCAGCGGGCTCGGGCTTCACGAGCCGGTCCGTAGAACGCGAAGCTCATTGACGACCCAGCTTGGGCCCGGCTTGCTCGGTTCCATCCTCGACGGGATCGGACGCCCCCTGCCGGGGCTCGCCGAGCGCTCGGGCGACTTCATTGCGTCGGGGATGACCCTACCCACCCTCGATCCAGAAGCCGCTTGGTCGTTTGAACCGATCGTCAAACCAGGCGCGACTGTGTCCGGCGGCGACGTATTGGGCACCGTCGAAGAGCGCCCGGGAATGATCCACAAGGTGCTAGTGCCGCCAGGTTTGGGAGGCCGGGTCGCAGAGATTCAGCAGGGCACCTTCACGGTGTCAGACACAGTCGCCACGCTGGACGACGGAACCGGCTTGTCTCTTTCGCATCCCTGGACGATCCGCAACCGTCGACCCTTCGCTCGCCGGCTCCCGGGCGACCGCCCTTTCATCACCGGACAGCGCGTGTTCGATCTGCTCTTTCCAGGCGACGAGGGGGGTTCCGTCGCCGTGCCCGGGGGCTTCGGCACCGGGAAGACCGTGATCGAACAGTCACTTGCGAAATACGCAAAGGCAGACGTGATGGTTTACATCGGCTGCGGCGAACGCGGAAACGAGATGGCGGAGGTCCTACACGACTTCGGCCGTCTCATGGACCCACAAACAGGGCGACCGATCATGGATCGAACGGTCTTGATCGTGAACACGTCGAACATGCCCGTCGCCGCGCGAGATGCGTCGGTCTATCTCGGCATGACGATCGCCGAGTACTACCGCGACATGGGCTATCACGTCGCCGTCCTCGCCGACTCACTTTCGCGTTGGGCCGAAGCCCTCCGCGAAATCGCCGCCCGCCTTCAAGAGATGCCCGGGGAAGAGGGGTACCCGACGTACCTGGCCAACCGCATGAGCCACCTCTACGAGCGCGCCGGCCGCGTCGAGAGCCAAGGGACGCCAACGCGCACGGGGGCGGTGACGTTCATCAGTGCGATTTCTCCCCCCGGCGGTGACTTTGCCGAGCCGGTGACGCAAGCGTCGCTACGCGTCGCAGGTGCGCTCTGGGCGCTCGATGCAAGTCTCGCGCATCAGCGCCAATTCCCCGCCGTCGATTGGGACACCAGCTACAGCCTGTACACAGACGGCACCACGGAATGGTTCTCTCGGGAGGGCGGCTCCGACTGGCCCGAGCTGAGGATTGAAACGATTCGTCTCTTGCAACGGGACCGCGAGCTTCGGGAGATCGCGGGGCTCGTCGGAGTCGACGCGCTCGAAGATGAAGATCGTCTGGTGCTCGAAGGGGCAACAATCGCGCGCGAGTTCTTGATTGGCCAAAACGCCTTTCATCCGCACGACGCCTTTTCGACGGTGGCCAAGACGTACCATCTGGCGAAGCTCCTTTGGGCGTTCATGCGAACCGGGGAGGCGGCGCTCGGGGGCGACGTGAGCTTTGACAAGCTCGACCTCGCCGCCGTGCGGGTGGCATTCGGTGCCGTGAAGACCGCGGCGCCCGACGCGCTGGATCAGCGGATCGAAGATGCCGAGCACGCAATTGCACAGATGGAGGCACCATGAAGCGCTTGGATGCGCCGGTCGCGAGGACCTACTCTGGCGCCGCTTCCGCTGCGGGTCCGCTTCTGTTCGTCCGTCCGACCCGGCGCGCGAAGCTCGGCGAGTGGGTTCGCATCGAGGGCGAAGGGCAACAGGACCGCCGGGGCCAGGTGATCGACGTGGGCACCGAGATCACGGTGATTCAGGTTTTCGAGGACACGCTTGGGCTCAGGCCCGCGGAAGCCGCGATCACGTTGGCCGGCGAAACCGCCACGACGGTGGTCGGGAAAGACTTGCTCGGACGCGCGCTCACTGGCACCGGAGCGCCACTCGACGGTCTACCCCCATCGATTGGTGAGGCCCGCCTGCCGATTTGGGGCGCGCCGATCAATCCGGTTCGAAGGCAGCACCCGTCGGACTTCATCGAGACTGGGGTGTCCGCGATCGACGGAATGAACACTCTCGTCCGCGGGCAGAAGTTACCCGTGTTCTCCGCGCCGGGTCTGCCGGGGATCGAGCTCGCCGCCGATATCGTCGAGAACGCCCGCCCTGCACGCGGTGAGCCCTTCGCAGTCGTGTTCGCCGCCATGGGGATCACAGAGCGCGAAACAGAAACGTTCGTTTCCCGCTTTCGCGAGAGCGAAGTGATGCAGCGCACGGTGCTGTTTCTCAACCAAGCGAGCGACCCCACAATCGAGCGCCTGCTCACCCCTCGGGTCGCGCTGACGACGGCCGAACACCTTGCGTTCACGCATGGGATCCACGTCCTGGTGGTGATGGCGGACATCACCCACTACGCGGAAGCGCTGCGCGAGGTTGCCGCTGCGCGTGAAGAGATCCCGGGAAGACGTGGGTATCCCGGCTACATGTACACGGACTTGGCTTCGCTGTTCGAACGTGCCGGGGTCCTGAAGGAAGGCAACGGGTCGGTCACACAGTTGCCGGTAGTTTCTCTCCCCGACGGAGACATGACCCACCCGATTCCCGACCTGACCGGATACATCACCGAAGGCCAGATCGTGCTGAGCCGCGAGCTCCACCAGCGAGGCGTCTATCCGCCGGTGGATGTGCTTCCATCGCTGTCGCGACTCATGAACGCGGGCATCGGCGAAGGAAGTACGGTGCCCGAGCACCGCGAATGGGCGGACCAGCTCTATGCGGTGTACGCGCGAGGTCGTGAGGCGAAGCTCATGGCAGCCATCGTCGGAAGTGAAGGTCTTGCGCCGGGCGATCGGCGTGCTCTCGACTTCGTCGACGCCTTTGAAAAGAAGCTCATCCATCAAAGCCGCACGCGACGCTCGCTCCTCGATACGATTCAGATCGGCTGGTCTTTGCTCGAGACGCTGCCGCGCGACGAGCTCACCCGTATCTCCGACACCGCCTGGGAGTCACGCGGGCGGGACGATGCGAGCACGGAGGTTCCGCGATGAGCGCGCGGTCGGTACCTCCAACGCGTTCGGGGCTCGTGCGAGCCAGCGCGCAGCTCCGGAGAGTCAAGAAGGGTCGGGAGCTGCTCAACCGGAAGCGTGAGGCCTTGATTGGCGAGCTCTTCAAGAGCGCGAGGCCCGCGCTCAATGCACGGCAGGAAGTGGAGGAGCGTGCCCGTGAGGCGTATCGGGCACTGCTCAAAGCCCTGGCGGCTCGCGGGCAAGCGTCGCTCGGGACCTATGCATGGCCGGGGCGCGACATCATGGTCGAGCTCGAGCATAAGCAGATTTGGGGCATCAGCGTACCGGCGGTGGTCTCCCACAGCTCCATCCAGCGCACGTTGACGGCGCGCGAGACCGCCGCTCCGTCGGTAGGTCCCGCTGCGGCGCAGGCCGCAACCGAGTTCGAGCGGCTGGTCGATCTGGTCATCGAAGCCCTCCCCAAGGAACAGCTCGTTCGCCGACTTGGTGATGCGCTCGCCAAGGCCACTCGACAGGTCAACACGCTACAACTGCGTGTCGAACCGACGCTGACCATCGAGCTCAACGCTCTGAGGCGCATGCTCGAGGAACGCGAGCGCGATGAGCGCTCGAGACTGCGCCACGTCCTTCGCCGCCGGAAAAGCGCGCCCTGACGTTCAGCGCACGCGCCGGCGTCGCCAGTACCAAAGACCGAAGGCAAGTACGGTTAGAACGAAGCCTGTGTCATAGTCGGACGCGCCGGCGATTCGACAACTGCAACCGCTCGAGCTTCCGCCCGGATCCGTCCCGCCGTCTGGGACTCCGCCGTCCGGCGCTTCAATCGGCGCGCGCAGCCACACGTAACTGCCTATGGTTCGCACGTCGATGCCGGACACGAGCTGGTGTCGGTAGCGGTCTTCGCCTTCGGCCGGTGCTTCCTCGCTCAGCTC
>JAUXFZ010000178.1 GCA_030622585.1 Myxococcales bacterium | reverse complement strand
GATGATTCGCTGGAATTCGCCCTCGGCTAGCTCTTCCATCGTGCTGATCGCGCGGCGGTGTCGCAACAGGCTCTTCGGGCTCATGACGATCAGCGGTTTGCGCCACGGCCGTAGCACCTGACGCCGGAGACAATGGAACAGCTGAGCGGGCGTCGTGAGGTTCACGACCTGCATGTTGTCCTCCGCGCACAGCATCAGGAACCGTTCGAGCCGGGCGCTCGAGTGCTCGGGCCCCTGGCCTTCGAAGCCGTGAGGAAGGAGCAGCACCAAGCCGCTCAAACGATGCCATTTGTCCTCGGACGACGAGATGAATTGGTCGATGATGACCTGCGCGGTGTTCACGAAGTCGCCAAACTGCGCTTCCCAGCAGACCAGTGCATCCGGTGAGTCGAGCGAGTAGCCATACTCGAACCCGACGACGCCGGCCTCCGACAAGGAGCTGTCGTAGATTTCCAAGTGTGCCTGGTCCGCGCTGAGGTGGCCGAGTCGGGTGTACCGGCGGCCGGTCTTGGAGTCGAAGATCACCGCGTGGCGATGGCTGAACGTGCCTCGCCGCACATCCTGACCAGTCAGACGACAACGGAACCCTTCGAGGAGAAGGGTGCCAAACGCGAGGTTCTCGGCGGTGCCCCAGTCGACGCCTTCGCCGGTCTTGAGGACCTTGCGCTGCTTTTCAAGGACGAAGCGCTCGATTCGAGGGTGCGGGGTGAACCAGTCGGGGTAGCTGGTGAGCTTGTCGAGCGCATCGTCCAGCTTTTCCCTTGCGAAACGAGTGTCCGCGTCCGGGACGTCGAGATCGCTGCCGCCTCGGTACTCCGTCCACAGGCCCAGCATCGAGGCGGGGATGAGATTGTAGTTGCCCTTCTTGCGCGTATCCTCGAGCGCGTTTTCCAGATCTTGCAGGCGCTGCACTTTGATCTCTTCGGCTTGCTCGACCGTCAGTTTGCCCGTCTTGACGAGGTGCTCGATGTACACTTCGCGGACCGTCTGCTTGCGGTCGATCGCTGCGTACATCTCCGGTTGGGTGAACCGAGGCTCGTCGCCCTCGTTGTGGCCGTACTTTCGGTAACAGTAGAGATCGAGCACGACGTCTTCGTGGAAGCGTTGCCGATACTCCGTTGCCAACGTCACAGCCTGTGCCACCGCTTCGGGATCTTCGCCGTTTACGTGGAACACCGGACAACGCAGCATCCGCGTGATGTCCGTGGAGTAGGAGGTCGAACGCGAGTCCTCCGGATTGGTAGTGAAGCCGATCTGGTTGTTGATGACGACGTGAACAGTGCCGCCTGTCTCGTAAGCTTGCAATCGACTCAGGTTCAGCGTTTCGGCGACCACTCCCTGGCCGACGAACGCAGCATCGCCGTGAATCAACAGTGGCAGCACGCTGACCCGCTCTGTATCGCCCTTACGATCTTGTTTCGCGCGCACGCGGCCCTCGACGACCGGGTTGACCCACTCGAGATGGCTCGGGTTGAACGCCAGCGTCATGTGGATGTCGTTGCCACTCGTAGTCTTCCGATCGAGCGAGTACCCGAGGTGGTATTTCACGTCACCCCGCCCAACGTACGCCTCGGGGTTGTCATCCTCGAAGCCGGCGAAGATCTGTCGAACGTTCATCTCCATGATGTTGACCATCACGTTGAGCCGGCCACGGTGCGCCATCCCGATGACGATCTCCTCGACGCCGAGCTCCGAGGCCCGCTCCGTGAGGATATCCAACATCGGGATCACGCTTTCGGCGCCTTCCAAGGAGAATCGCTTGGCCCCGGTGTACTTGGTATGCAGGAACTGCTCGAAGATCTCCGCGTCGGTGAGCTTGGTCAGGATGCGAATCTGCTGCTCGCGGCTGAGGTCGATATGGTTGCCGGTGAGCTCCATTCGCTCCCGGAGCCAGTCGCGCGCCTCTCGGTTCTCGAGGGACGTGAACTCGACGCCGATCGTTCGCGCGTAAGTGTCTTTCAGTCGCTCGAGCACGGACCACAGTGGCTCGGTGGCCGGCCCCGCCAAGTTTCCCGTCGCGAAGATTGTGTCCGGATCGACGTGGGCGAGGCCGTAGCGCTTCAGAACGAACTCGTCGTTGGGCGGGCCCTCCTGCAAACCAAGTGGGTCGAGGTCTGCGTACAGGTGACCTCGCACACGGTAAGCATTGATCAGCGCCGAGAGACGGGCCTGAAGCTCGTTCGCTGCGAGCACCTCGGAAGACGGCGGGAACGAAGTGCGTTCTTCAGGAAGGAGCGGCGCCAAGCTCGTCTCTGTGGAGGGCGGTAAGAACACCGAGTCCCGCGGACGGTCGCCGTCGTCGAGCTTGGCAGCCGGCTGTGCGAGGGCGGCGCCGTTGCCGTCTGACGGCAGGGGCGCTGGGCTCAGCATGCCCGTCGTTGTGACTGGCGCGAGGATCGTCCCTGCACTCGAGATCTGTGGCCAGTCGTTCGGCGCGAGGCTTTCGAAGTACGCGCGCCACGCCTCGGCCACTGCAAGAGGGTTGCCTACCCACTTGAGGAACTGCTCTTCGACTAGCCCTTGGTTTACGCCGAAATCCGCAGTCATTTCCGAGTCGTGGCTCCCATAGGCCCGGTCGCCGGCCAAGCCTAGCCCGTTCGCTGGCCACTTGCTAGCGAGCGCGCTGGCCGCGGCACGCGAGTTGCCTCATCATGGGCCGCGATGGCTCGGATCTTCGTCATTCTATCGGGGGTGCTCGGCTTCAGCGCCGTAGCTTTGGGCGCGTTTGGCGCGCACGGAATGCGATCTCGATTGGAGTCACTCCCCGATGGGATGAAGCGCTTGGAGTGGTGGAATACGGCTGCGCACTACCACCTCACACACGCGCTGGCTCTCGGGTTTGCTGCGTGGCTGGTTCATCGAGGCGCGAGCACCTCGGCCGCGCTAGCCGGTTGGTCGTTCGTGGCCGGCGTCACCCTCTTCAGTGGCAGCCTCTACCTGATGGCTATCACGGGGCAGACTAAGTTGGGGGCGATCACGCCAGTGGGTGGCTTGTTCTTGCTGGTCGGCTGGGGCGCCGTCTTGGTCGCCGGATGGCGACTGAGCGCCAGCAACTAGGCCTACTGTTGTTGAGCCCGAATCTGTTCTTGGAGTTGCCTCATGACTTCCGGAGGAAGCTGGGGCTGCTGCCCGCCTCCGGGCGCCGCACTCGGCATCGCGGGCGGGGGAGCGGGTGGCGCCTCCGGGGTCTCGAAGGTT
Source organism: Myxococcales bacterium (assembly GCA_030622585.1). Taxonomy (GTDB): domain Bacteria; phylum Myxococcota_A; class Polyangia; order Polyangiales; family Houyiibacteriaceae; genus SG8-38. Next base: position 2,684 of record JAUXFZ010000178.1, on the reverse strand, counting down.
TTCGCATCGGGCCGCAGCCTGTCGGCTAGGTATCGCGAGATCACGTAGATCGTGGGCTCGCCCTGACGTCGCAGGTAGAGCTCGCCCTCTTGCTCGGTGCTGTCGCCGAGCTCGAGGACGATGAGCTCCGGATCGTCCGCCAGGGTGAGCGTCACGGTGGCCTGCGGCTCTGTGAGCCCCGCTCTGGCGGCGGATGTGTCTTCCGGAGCGAAATCGGAGGCGGTCAAGCGAGCCGTCGTCGATAGGCGACCCGTCACCTGCTTGGGATCGAAGTCTTCCAATGCGTCGTCAGCTTCGAGGACCTTCCAGCCATCGCCTTCTCTTTGGAATTCGAAGGTTCCGTTGGCGCTTTCGAAGCGAATCGTCTGGACGTTGGCCGCGTCGACGCTGACGACCATTCGGTCTCGCCACGACTTGAGCTCCCGGTCGAACGCGTAGCGCAGCGAACCGCGCGCGCCGAAGACTTCCGCGTGGTCGTCGACTCGAAGCATCGTCATGCCGTTGCCGTACTTGCCGATCATCAGCCGCGCAAGCGTGTCTTCGCCGGCCTTCGCGACCACCAGCACGGCGCTCGCCTCATCGACCTGGAGCCGCTCGTAGTTCTCGGGCCGGGTCGCCACGACCCGCGCGACCTGCAGATCGGCCAGCCGATTCAGTGCCGACTCGACGTTGTTCTTGTCCGCGGCGGCGTCCATCGGTTCGGTTACGCGCCACACTCCATCGACGTTGGACAACACGACGCGCTCGTTCTCAGGCCGAACGATCTCTAGCGAAGTGATCGCCTCTTTGTCGAGCTCGATCGACGGGAGCTCTCCCAAGCCGGTCGGCCGATCGTCCCTGCTGCCTACGGCCCAGAGTGTCAGGCCGAGCAGCGCGAAAAACGCCACTCCTCCGATGGCAATACGGTTCTTTCGCCATTGCATTGCGAGTCTTCCCCTTGCTTAGAGTTTGAGGGTCTTCTTTTTGTTCGAGCGTTGTCGCCACCGGAACAGACCGAACAACGCGACGAGGAACGGAATGCCGAGCGTGTTGACCCAGCGGTATGCGCGTTTCTTGGCGTCCCAAGATGCGATCGCCGCGCTGCGTTCGTCGAGCGCCGAGTTCACACCCTCCTGGTCCCCGTCCTCTGCCGCGGCGCGGGCGGTGTGCTCCGCGGCGAGCACCGAGTCCGGGATGTCGAGCGCCGGTTCTTCGACGGTTTTGGCGCGGATCGCGATCAAGTCCGAGTCGGCTGCCAACCAGTCGATGGCGTTGAGCGCCAGCGCCAGAGCAGCGTTCATTTGAATATCACCCTGTTGCGTCGGCGGCGGCATGAAGGCGTCCTCGAGGAACGAGCTCGTTCCCGAGACCAGCACGCGCACGTCGCCTTCCGCGCTGGGTGGAGCCTGAATGGGGTTCGGGCTCTTCTCGTTCATGGGGGCGACGTCCGCCGACGGCAGCTTGCCTTCGATGGCGACCATCAGGGTGAACGGTCCGGCGTCCGAGGTCATCTGCCAATCCCGCGGGTTGCGTGGCTCGAGGGAGATGCTGGGCCCAGACATCGTCCACGAGTCCTGGGACGAGCTCGCCAACACCGTGATTTGTACCCCCGCCGGCGCGTCGCTCACCTCGAGCGGAGCAACGAAGGGAAGCATCGGTGATGCGAGCCGGAACATGACCGGATGCTCCAGCTGCTCCTCGCTGAGTTGGAGCAGCGGAATCGGCGGGTAAGGTACGAGCACCTGAAGGCCCATCGGCCCCCGCATCGGTGCGCGACTGCACTGCGCGTCGGCCACGATCTTCGAGACGAGTCGCACACCCCAGGCGCTGAGCAGGCCGTCGAGCCGCGAGTCCACCGACCGAGCCGACGGCCCGGTCTGTCCGGTGAGATCTATCGCGAGCGCTCCGCCGAAGACCCCCAGTGAGCCGCCACGCATGACGAACTGATCGATTCGCCGCAGCTCATCGGTGCTGAACGGCTCCTGTGGGCCGACGATCAACAGCGCGGCCAGTCCCGTATCGATTTCTTGCGTCGCGTCGACTTCCCGGACGTCGTAGAGCTTCAGAACGGACTTCAGGCCCGTGAGCCCCTGCTCGAGGCTTGGCCCCCCGTGACCGCCGACGACGCCGACCGGCTTGCGCTCGCCGACCAGCTCCTTGATCGCGGACGTGACGATGTACTCGAGCCCCGTCGTATCCTGAATGACGGGGATCGTCCGCGTCTCGTCCAGGTAGTGGAGGACCAAGCCTCTGTAGCCTTCCACGACCGCGACCTGGTCTTCCTCGATCTTCTGGTGCGCGACTGGCTGCACGCCATCGGCTCGCGCTGCCTGTTGCTTCGCTTCGTCGTCCGGGTTGACGAATGTGACGACGATCTGGCCCCCCGACACGGCGGCGTACTCGGAGAGCAAATCGCGCACTTGGCGTTCGGTGGCGTTGAAGGGAGGCGGGAGGTTCTCGGTGAAGTATGCCGTGATCTCGAGGCGGTCGTGCAGATTCGAAGCGAGTCGCTCAGACCCATCGGCCAACGAGAACAATCCGTTCCGGGTGAGGTCGAGGCGAGGCGAAGGGAAGTACGCCACCAGGACGTTGAGGAGGATGAGGATGCCGCCTGCGAACGCGAGGAAGAGCAACGACTCGCTAGCGGCGCGTTTTTGAACTTTGGATGACATCAATCAGCTCCACCGCCGCGATTCCAATGCCCG
>JAUXFZ010000150.1 GCA_030622585.1 Myxococcales bacterium | reverse complement strand
GAGTCCGGGATCGAAGCCCCGGACTCTGCGATAGCCACGGGGAACCTCCCCGCAACAACATCTCCCTCTTTTCGTACAGGTTCCCCGTTGTGTCCAGTTCTTCGTCGGGTCTCCAGGCGAGGGGCCGGTGGCCCTACACGTATGGCTGTTCGAGTGCGCGCGATGTCACGAGCTCATTTTGCTCTGCACGCGGTGCCTTGGGGGGCGGCAATACTGTGACCCCTGTGGAGAAGAGGCACACAGAGAATCCGTTCTCGAGTGTGGACGACGCTACCAAGCGACCCCGGAGGGCCGTGAAAAGCACAGGCTTCGGCAGCAGCAATACCGTGCCAGACTCCGCGAACGCCAGCAGGTGCTCGAGGGGAGAGCTGACTCACCGGCGGCCGGTGCGTACGCGAGTGACTCGCCCGGACCCTCGGAGCCAGCGGAGCCAGCGGCGGCATCATCGTCACCAGGCGTGACGCATAGGTCCGTTCGGCAATCGAACGACGTGGGCGTATTCACGATCCGCGTACCAGGGCCCGCGGCCTACGCGGCCACGGAACACGCCGTCAGAGGAGACGACGATGAGACGGAACCGGCAACAAAAGCCAAGACAGTCGAAGAAGCGAATGAGGCGTGCAGCACACCGTGCCAACGCGAGCATGCTCCATGCGACCAAGAAAAAGCAGCGGCCAGAGCACGACAGGAAGCCGCGATGGTTGTTGTGCGGCTTCGAAACAGCGGAGGGCGATCGGTCATCGCGACGTGTTGTTGTTGTGGCCGCACGGGAGCGGTCGTTGTCTACGATGGCAAACCACGAATCATCCACGGGAGCACACATGGCCTCGATTCCGGGTGACAGCGTGGCGCCTCTCCAGATCTGTGTGCTCGACGTGCCAGTGTCCGCGACTTGGTCGCGAGACGGCATGTTGGAGAGCATCCACAACGCACTCACGTGCTGGGGGCCGCAGGTGGTGTGGCACGACAACATGTCTACGCGTCGCCAGTCCAGGCGCGGCAAGGTCGAGCGCAGGTTCAGGCTCGACCGCGCGACTGTTCTTGATGGGTCGATCGTACCGCCGAGACGACAGCGATGAGCGCGCGGACTGGGAGAATGTCTCGAGGGAATCGTTACCCGCGTCGCGTCGAGCCGCCCTCTGCGGTACCCGCTCCACACGAAGCGACCAAGACCGTGGCCCATGTGGGGTTTGCAACCATCGGCGAAGTAGGCCTGGTGGCCGTCGTGTTGCGCTATTCACACGCGCTGTGGGCGCAGTGGGTGGGCTTCAACGCCTCGACGGCCGCGTTCAGCTGGGCACTCATCCACGCTGCCTACCACTTCGGCGGCTCGCCCCGCCGGTGGTTGTTCGAGGAGCCCGACTGCCGCGTGCTGCAGTGGGACGGCCGCAGGCAGTACTTCGCCGAGCAACTGGAAGTGACTGCCCGCCACCTGTCGTCGCAGCTGGGCATATGGAGCGGCCGATATCGAGGGCCAGCATCGAGCGCGCTCACGTATCTGAGCATGGCGGCTCACCGCCCACGCAGAACCGGGCTGTTCCATGGCAACATTGCGCTGCGCGAATTGATACGAGGGACGGCGTGCTTGCCGCATCCCCGCCAGCCTGGCCGTTCGATTGCCCAAGTCTTCGACGAGGAGCGTGACCATCTCTCGCCGTTGCCGACCTCGTGGCATGAGCTGGCCGTCTGGTTCGGGGGAGAATGACGATGGCACTTGGCCTGACCGAGCAAGCACAGAGTCATGGCACGCGTGAATCCGCGCCTGCATCCAACCGCAAAGGCGAGGGCGAGAAGGTGAGTGACAGCGGGGAGATGGTCCTTATGACGCGCGTCATAACGGAGCGGGTGGAACAGGTCGTGCTCGATGAGCTTGATCTGCGCTTGGCATCGTTGCGTCTGCTCCACCCGGCGGAGGTCACGCGGCTTCGGGCTTCGGTTGTACGCGAGGGGATGCTGCAACCAGTGCTGGCGGCAACCAAGGTAGAGCCGGGGCGGCGGGTCTTGGTCGACGGCTTCAAACGCGTGCGGGTGGCACGCGAGCTCGGACTCGCTCACTTGACCACGAGCTTGCTCGCCCTCGATGGGCCGATGGCACTGGCGATGATGCTGCGTTCAAACGCGGCGCAGCGGGGCATGTGCGCACTGGAAGAGGGTTGGGTGATGCGCCGGCTGTGTCGCGAGCATGGTCTCACACAGGCGCAGGCGGGGGCTATGGTGGGACATGAGCAGTCGTGGGTCTGCCACCGCCTACGCCTGGTCGAGCAATTGGCAGAGGAACTACAAAGTGACCTGCGACTGGGACTTCTTGCTCCAGCGGTAGCGCGGGAGCTTGGCCGCTTACCAAGCGGCCTCCAAATCAACGCAGCGAGAGCGGTGCGTGAGCACGGGCTGTTGAGCCGGCAGGCGGCACGCCTGGCACAGAGACTGCTCGCCACCGACGACCCGCGCGAGCGCCGGGAAGTGCTCGCGGACCCTCTGCGCTACCTCGCAATCGAGCCTGCCGAGCAGACCGCAAATGCAAGCAAGACAGACAGCCGGCTAAGTCCAGGCGGCAACGACCTACGCAAGAGCTTGCTGGGTTTTGAGGGTGCCGCCTTTCGCCTTGGCCGGAGCGTGATGAGTCACGCGCCCAAGGGTCTGAGGGGTGAAGAGGCGCGGATCCTGACGCCGCTGTTGGGACAGGCGACAACGGCTGGGCGCAGAATCCTCACGCAGCTCGACGATGTCTCTCATGGTCGCAGTCGCGCGCGCGATCGTGCTGCCGGACAAAACGCACAGGAGGAAGAGACAACGGATGCCCAGCCGTCGTGATGACCGCCAGCACCTGGTGTACGAGGTGGTCCGCCGCAAGGGTCGCGGCGAATCGCAGCGCGCCATCAGTCGCGCGCTCGGCATTGCCCGCGACACCGTCAAGGGCATTCTGCAGCAGCAGGAGCAGCGCCGAGCGCAAGGAGAGTCGGCCATCGAGCGAGAGCTGAGCCCGCCACGCGCGCCGCGCCCGTCGAAGCTGGATGAGTACGAGAAGGACATCGACGCGGCCTTGACGTTGCACGAAAACCTCACAGCGATACGTCTGCACGAGATGCTCGTGGCTAGAGGCTTCACCGGCGGCTACACCATCGTGCGTGAGCACTTGCGGCAGCTGCACGCCGAGCGAAAGCCGAAGGTCGAGGTCTACGAGGTGGTGGAAACGCCGCCGGGGCAGCAGGCGCAATTCGACTGGTCGCCCTATGAGCTCGAGGGCGGTTTGAAGATCCAGCTGTGGAGCTGCACGTTGAGCTGGTCGCGGGGGCGCTCGTTCCGGGCGGAGGAGAACACAAAGCAGACCACGGTGCTCAATTGCCTCGAGCAGAGCTTCGAGGACTTCGGTGGCGTGCCGCACGAAGGCGTCACCGACTCGATGCCTGGCGTGGTCAATCGCTGGGAGTGCAAGCGTCCGATCTTGAACCTGCGCTTCGTTGACTTCGCGGCCTACTACAACCTGGTGATGAACATCGCTCCGCGCAGGTGTGGACGTTACAAGGGCAAGGTCGAGCGCCCATTCTGGTACGCGGAGTGTAACCTGCTCAACGGCCGGCGCTTCTACAGCGTGGAACAATTCCGCGAGGTGCTCGCGTGGTGGACACGCGAGCGAGCCATGCAACGGCCACATCCGGTGACCAAACGGCCGCTGTGGGAGATGCTCGCTGAGGAGCGGTCCTATCTGCAGCCACTGCCAGCCAGGCCGTACGATACGCGGGACGTCGTGATCCGACTGGTGGACACACAGGGCTATGTGCAGCACGAGACGAACTTCTACCGTGTGCCGGACGAGCATGTCGGTGAGCTCGTCTATCTGTGTGTTGGCCCCGAGAAGATCGAGATTTTTGATCGCGGCGTTCACCGCCTCGCTGAGCACGAGCGCCTGCCCAATGGCGCCGGCGTGCGCGCCAAGGGAGACGCTGCCCGTCGACCGCGCGGCCGCTACGATGTCACACTGTTGTGCGAACGTGTGGCGGCATGGGGACCGGCAGCCGAGGAATTTGCCGAGCGCTTGCGCACCGCCAAGCGTTACCCGGGGCCAGAGCTTACCCATATCCTGGGCCTCCAGCTCACCTGGTCGGCGGACGACATTGCCAAAGCGGTCGAGCACGCCCTCAGATACGACGCGTACGACGCCCGTGCGGTAGAGCGCATCCTCGAAGCGCGCTTCCGCCCGCGCTCACTCGCACAGCAGCTCGCCGAAGGTACGCGGGCACGCATCGGCGAGATCATGCGGGACCATCCGGTCGTGCAGCGACCTCTGTGCAGTTACGAGACGCTGCGTACCGGCGACGCGTGCTTGCCGGAGCGCACCGAGGAGTCCAGCGATGCCGAAGAAGAGCCCACCACCTGACCGATTGCTCAACACGATCATCGAGGGCCTCGATGTCCTCGGGCTTGGTCAGGTGCGCCACGCCTTGGAACAATCACTCGCTGAGCCGGGCGGTGCCGAGACGCGACTGGAATGGCTCTGGCGTCTGCTCGAGCCCCAGGTGCGGCGCAGGCTCGAAGGTCGAGTCGAGCGCCGTTTTCGTCAGTCGCGCTTGCCAGAACACAAGACGTTCGAGGCTTACGATTTCGTTTTTCAAGCGTCTCTCGATCGCGACTTGATCATGGAGCTCAACACACTGCGTTTCATCGACCAAGGTAAGAACATTCTCCTGGCTGGCATGAGTGGCACAGGCAAGAGCCACATTGCCAAGGCTCTCGGCCTCTCGGCTTGTGTCGCCAATCGCCGGGTCCTCTACACCACGAGCGCCAAAATGCTCTCGCGCCTCAATGCCAGCCTGGCCGATGACACGCTGGTTCAGGCGCTGAAACCCTACGTCCGGGCTGAGCTGCTCATCATTGACGAGGTGGGGCTCGAGCAAGTCGAGCGCAAGGAAGCCAGCCGTTCTGGCCTCGTCCAGAAAGTGCTTCTCCCTCGCTACGACGAGAACCGCTCCACGATCATCACCAGCAACATTCCGTGGGAGGCGTGGGCCGACTACCTCGACGACCAGCTCGGCGCCACCGCCCTGCTCGACCGCCTGATCCATCGCAGCCACGTCATCGTGATCAACGGGCCCAGCTGGAGAGACCACGCGCATCGGCAGGAGACCGCGAAGGCCAAGCAGGCCGCCGGCCCATCGAAGGCGGTGGCTACAACCAAGGCGGTGGCTGCAGCTACACCTTCGGTTGCGGCCAAGCAGTCGCCTTCGAAGAAACCACGGACCGCAAAGACAGCCGCACCGCACCGCCGGTCAAAGGCACGTTCACGCAAACGCCCTGCTGGCCCACGCACCAAGAGGCGTACATGAGTGACCGCCCTTCATTCCGCGGCCAACTCACCGGTCGCCGCGGCAAGCACCACCGCTCAGATGGTCCCAACCACATTCGCGAGCCCATCGTACCCGGCCGCATACGGCGTATTGACGGTCAGGGGTTCTGTTTTCTCCCCAATCGATTCCTGCGCGACGGCTTCTTCGTCTCGCTCACCCGTGATGAGCTCGCCCTGTACCTGCTGCTGGTTCTCGTCGGCGACCGCAATGGCATCTCGTTCTATCATTACGACTCGTTGTGCTCGCTCCTGGAGCTGCCGGTCGAGCGTTACCTCGACGCGCGCAACGCCCTCATAGCCAAGGATCTCATCGCTTACGACGGCACGCGCTTCCAGGTCCTCTCGTTGCCGCCACGGCCTGTGCCGCGGCCTTCGCAGCCACTGACGACGGCCGAGGACTTCGAGGAGCACGATGCCGCCACCATACGCCGCTGCATACGAGAAGCCCTCGCCGCCGATGACGATGACAGCGTGTGACCTTCGCGACCGAGGCACTCATCGCGACCGCTGGGCCGCAACCAAACGAACCATACGAATCAAATCCACGAACCAAACGGTTCATGGGTCTGCATTGCAAAAACAGCTTTCTCTCGATGAGCATCGTCCGCAGGAATATTCCGCGACAGGCTCTCCAGGCCGGCATCGAGGATCGGCAGCGGCACACCAGCCAGCCGCACCAGCCTCACGTTCCAATCCCGCCCCTCCTGACCACCACAGGAGCGGGGGTGGCCTACCAAACCGCGATCTGTAACCGCGGACCCTCTGCTCGCACATATTTGGGTGGCCTACTTCTCCGCGCGAAGTGGCCTAGTTTCTGGCCGCCATCAACATGACGGGCGTGCACACGCGATCGCTAGTAGGCGTCGGCGGGGTCGATTCCCACTCAGTCGCGGTACAAACCGTAAGAGGCACGCAGGGAGTAGAGGCCGAGCCGTCGTCGTCCCACGTGGTCCCAGTGCACGGAATCGCCGGTTCCGACCCGCCTGCGCAGTATTCGCCAGGTTCGCACGTACGACAGACACGATCAGACGTCGCCGTTGGCGGTGTTGTTTCTGCTT
>JAUXFZ010000378.1 GCA_030622585.1 Myxococcales bacterium | reverse complement strand
TCGTCTTTTTTACTCTCGTGGACGAGGAGATAATCGGGCGAGATGCAAATCTGGCCGTTGTTGGTGAACTTCGCCCAGGCGATGCGCTTCGCCGCAGCATCGACGCTCGCCGTTTCATCGATGATGGTGGGCGATTTGCCGCCGAGCTCGAGAGTGACGGAGGCCAGGTGCTTCGACGCTGCCGCCATCACGATCTTTCCAATCGCTGGCGCACCGGTGAAGAAGATATGGTTGAAAGGCAGCGCCAGCGCCGCCGTCGAAGTTTCGATGCCGCCCTCTATGACGGCCACTTCGCTCTCGTCGAACACGTCTTCGACGATGCTCCTGATGATCGCGGACGCGTGCGGAGTGTGCTCCGACGGCTTCAGCATGACGCAATTGCCGGCGGCCACGGCGCTGATGACCGGGCCGAAGGTGAGGTTCACTGGGAAGTTCCACGGTGCGATGACCAATACGACGCCCTTGGGCTCGTAGTGGATGTAAGAGCTAGACCCAAACAAGCTGAGCGGGGTCTTCACGCGGCGCGGACGCATCCACTTCGACAGATGGCCGATCGCGTGTTTGATCTCGCTCGTGATTGGCATGACTTCGGTCAAGTCGACCTCTGCCGGATGCTTTCGGAAATCGGCGTAGAGCGCGTCACGAATCTCTTGCCTACGTGACATGATCGCTGTCCGGAGCCGCTTCAGCTTCTCCTTGCGCTCGCGCGCGCTGGTCTTGCCCACAGCAAACTGATGAGCTTGCTGGAGCTTGAAAATTCGTTCGATGTCGGCAGTGCTCGCATCGACCCCAGGCACGATCGCCGAGGCGTCGTGTGAGCCGTTCGTGCGTGCTTCGGGGTTAATCTGGGCTGCGGACTGCGACATATTCTCTAACCTTCAAAAAAGACCGGGAAGCGAGCATGAGTGGCGCCGCTTCGCCTTGTCAAGCGGTGACCTCCGCGGCGATCTTCTCGGACACTTCCCAAAGCTTGGCAGCCATCTGTTCGTCACGGCCGTGCGAGCTCGATTTGCCCACGTTGCAGTCGGAGAAGTATTTGCCGGCCACGCCCTCGACGCTCGGATGCACCGCGAGATAGACCTGCGTCGCGGCACCCTCGCCGACACTTTTCAGAACGAGCGGCCCCCCGATCGCCAGCGCACCTCTTGCGATCGGATTCATGCTTCGCGCCAGATTGGTGTGAATCACGCCCGGGTGCAGGCTGTTCGCTGTCTTCCCGGTGCCCTCGAGCCGCTTCGCCAAGTGGCTGGCAAAGAGCAGGTTCGCCAGCTTGGACTGTCCGTAGTTCGCCCAGGCGCCGTACTCGCCGTCGCCGCTGAGATTGTCGAACTGGATGCCCTCCTTGGGCGCGCCGTTATGAGCATCACTGCTTACCATCACGACGCGCCCCTTCTCGGCGAGGGTATCGAGGAGCGACGTGACCAAGATGAAATGGCCGATGTGGTTCGTGAAGAACTGCAGCTCATAGCCGAGCTTCTGGTTGAGCGTGGGCAGCGCCATGATGCCCGCGTTGCAAATGATCGCGTCCAATGGCCGCCCGAGAGCGATTACCCGCTCGGCACACGCCTGTACGGAAGCGGGGTCGGAAAGCTCGCACGCGACGGCCGTCGTCTCGCCACCCACTTCATCGCAGGCGGCCTGTGCTTTTTCCACGGTGCGTGCCGCAGCAATGACATGTGCGCCCCGCTTCGTAAGCACGCGGAGCGTCTCTTTGCCGATGCCGGAGTTGGAGCCGGTCAACAGAATTGTTTGCCCGCTCAAATCGAGCCCCTCGGTGACGGACTCCGCAGTGCTTCCGTAACCGAAACCGCTCGGACCTTTGCCTTTGAACATCGACAGCAGAGACATGACGTCCAACCTCCGGGGAAATGGGGACTCGTCGTTTCTAGGGCTAGTTGTGGGCCTGTACAGCCGGTGACGTCATCTGTATCGTTCGTCGGCTAGTTGAGCTTGTCACACGTCATGTTGCTGTTGCGAGGAACGGGCGAGATCGCGGTGTAACCGTTGAAGAAGGCTTCGACGTCGTCGGGCGGGTTCTCGACAGTGGATCCGCAGTCCTGGAAGCCATCAGGGAGGTTCCATCCGTTGGTATTCTCGGTGGCAAGCGGTACTTCCAGAGCACCGCGGATCTCGCCGGTGTCACAACTGGGAATGTTGATGCTGGTGATATTCTCAACGGAGACGTCACCGGCCAGGAGCGCCGCGCGGTTGGCTTGCAGCCACTCGAGCACTTCGACGACCCCCGACGCAAAATCGACTGTCTCGGCTTTGCCTTGCGAGGAGGCCAAAGCCGGAACGTCTGCACACGCTGCCGTTTTTGCAGCTCCCACGGTGCCCGAAATCTGAGACAGCAATCCGAGCCCAGCGCCGCCGATCTGCACATTGCCGATGTTCTGACCCTCGTTGATCCCGGAGAGGACGACGTGCGGTGGAGCGTCCGGGTAAAGATTCTCGAGCGCATAGATGACGGAGTCCGCTGGGAAGCCATCCACCGCGGTTGCGGGGTAACCACTTGCGGTGGTGGCCGTCGTGGCTTGAAGGGGCGGTGGCGTCGTCATGTCGCCGCTGCTGCTCTGATTCGTCAAAGGCGCACAGACGATGAGCTCATTGTTTGGATCGTCCTTCAACGCCTCGACGACCGCGTCGATGCCTGGCGCTTCCACGCCGTCATCGTTGGTCACGAGGATGCGAAGAACGCCGCCGTTGGAGCCGCCCGAGCCCGCGGACCCACCGGATCCTGCCGAGCCGCCCGAGCCCCCAGTGCCCCCGTTGGTGCCGCTGTCGCAACCAAGCAGCGCGATGGCTAGTCCAAGAGTAGCAAGCAGCACCACGTGAAATCGATCGGTTCGAATCATGGGCGCGATACTAGAAACAAGGCGTCGGGCGCGCAATAGGGACCAGGTGCGCAGATGTATGCCACTCGTCCTCACCTGTGATGTGGGTCACTTTCCTACATGAATTGCAGGGAAAACCTCGCACGAGACCGTTGCAATTTGAGGGCTATGAGCGTACCAAGTTGAACCCGCCTTTCGGTAGGACTGATCTTGGCCCCTGAGAAGGCGGGGCCCCAAACGGGGCCCCGTCGCCCGTCTTCTCTGCACCTCGCGGCTGCATCCAAAGCCCCGCAGAAGCGTAGGCTTGCCGGGAGACGCGGATAGCCGGACGATCCGGGTGACGTGGGCAGCCCTCGATGGCGCGGGCGTGACGAGGGCGCCGGCCGACACAGGGTCTTGTTCGGCAGCAACTTCCCCATGATCCAACCTGCGAAGTGCATGGGTCAGCTCGACGCGCTCGACCTCGCGGAAGACGTGCGACGCCTGTTTTTGTATGAGAATGCCAAAAAGGTGTTTCGCCTCGAGGGCTGACGGAGGCTCGTTGCCCGGCGGCCCAGGGCACGGTAGAACCCCTACGAATTCATGAATCAAAAAGCAAAACTCGCATACGACGACAAAACCTACGAGATGCCGATCGTCGAGGGCTCCTTCGCCGAACGCGCCATCGATATTCGCAGCCTGCGAAAAGACACGGGCCTCATCACGCTCGACTCCGGGTACATGAACACGGGGGCGACCACCAGCAAGATCACCTACATCGACGGCGAAGAGGGCATCCTGCTTTACCGCGGGTACCCGATCGAGCAGTTGGCCGAGCAGTCGTCGTTCGTCGAGACGAGCTACCTGCTCATTTATGGTGAGCTTCCCACGAGCACGGAGCTCGACGAGTTTTCGAATCTCCTCACGTACCACAGCATGTTGCACGAAGACATGCGCCATCTGTTCGATGGGTTCCCGTCGAAGGCGCACCCGATGGCGGTTCTCTCCTCCATGGT
>JAUXFZ010000202.1 GCA_030622585.1 Myxococcales bacterium | reverse complement strand
GCCTTTGCGTAGCGGCGTCCAAGCGCGCTCATGATTGCCGCTCCTCGATCACCTCGTCGAGACGACTGAGGTACGCCTCGGCGAGCTGGTCTTGATCCGCGTCCGTAGTCCGCTCCTGCAACAGCTCCTGCGCGGCGGCAACGGCGGCAACGGCAGCCTGCTGGGTGAGCTCCTTACGAAGCTGCTTGATCTGCTGCTCGATCAGGAAGCTGGTGTCCTTGCGGAGCCGAGCGGCCTTCTCTTCGGCCTGCGTAACGATGCGGTCGCGCTCCACCTCACCGGCTTTGATCATGTCGCCACGAATCTGCAGCATCTCCTCGTCGAGCTTCTCCAAACGAGTGGCGGTCTCCATGTGCCGCTTTTCAGCTGCCATGCGAAGCTCCTGCGCCTCTGCGAGCTCTTTCTCGACCGCGGCACGACGCTCTGCCAGCGCGGGATTCGCCTTCTTTCGGACGACCCAGACAATCAAGCCAACCAAGACGAGGAAGTTGAGGACCGTTCCCTGGAACTCGCGGTTGCGGATGAGCGAGGAGAACGTGAGCTCGCCGTGCCCAGCGTCGTGACCGGTCGCCTCCTCCACCACCTCGTGGGCTACGGACTCGCCGTGAGCAGCCTCGGCCAACACCAGAGCCGGCGAAGCGACGAGGACAGCGAAAAGGAACACGCCAAACGCGCGCATCACTGGACCTCCCGATTGAGCATCTTCGAGGCGATCTGCTTGGCCAGGGCCGGCACGGACTGGTCGATCTCGGTGCGGAGCCGCGCCGCTTCGGTCGCGAGCTTCGCGTCGGCGTCGGCGAGCAACCTATCCGTCTCCTGCCGAACGCGGTCGAGCACGGTGCTTTCGAGGCGCTTGCCCTCGGCCCGTAGGCGATCTCGCTCCTCACCAGCCTGAAGGCGCAAGCGCCGCATCTCGACGTCGAACTCTTCGCTCTCGGCAGAAGCCTCATCTTGCAACCGCAGTGCGTCGAGCTTTGAACCCTCAATTGCCTGCTCGCGTGCCTCGAACAGCGCGATCATCGGACGAAAGATCAGCGGGCGGAAAACGAGGAAGGCCACCGTAAACAGCCCGAGCTGAATCCAGATCGTGCCGTCCAGGTCGATGATGGAACCCTCGGACAAGAGGGCTGTGAAAAGCACGTTCATCGCAGCGGTGTTCCCGGTCGGTCTCAGAGCACCCGAAAGGAGAAAAACTCCAAACGGCGCTTGGGGCCGAATCGCAGCTCCGGCAAGGAGAAATCCCTAGCGGCGCGCGTTCGTAGCATGGGCCCGAAACCAGTCAAGGTCGGCCGGGCCGCTCGCGCGCGACCGGGTTAGGTCGACCCCTTGGGCCCTTCGACTACCCGCGCCCGAAGGGCTCGAACCGTCCTACCCGCCGCGCGCTCGTTCTCTCGACTGAAGATCGATGAGGGTAGCGGGATGTCGGGGTCGACGAAGATCTTGAAGTCGACCTCTGTGCGCGTGCCGCCGTCAACCGGGGTCAGTCTCCAGCGGGCACTGAAAGCGTCGATGTTGCCTTCCAGCAGGTGCGCCTCGACCACGCGGGACTCCCCTTCTCGGGGACGCTCGGCGAGGTTGAGTTGGCCCCAGAGCGTCAGTGTGCCCTTCGCCACGCTGACCTCCATGTAGACCATCGCCCGACTGCCGCGCTGCGCGAGAACTTTGGACTTCGTGAAATTGGGCATGAATTGTGCGTAGTTGGCGTAGTCGCGAATGATCGGGAGCACCTCCTCGATCGGACTGTCCACGACGAGAACCGCCTGGCCCCAAGAGATGTTCGAGCCCTCCTCGGGGATCTGGGCGGTGAAAATGCCGGCGTTCTCGTTGTGCTCGTCCGCCGCCCGCACGGGGCTCGAAGGCGATCCTGCGACGAATGCGGCGGCGACGACTCCTATGAGGGCTGTCTTTTTCATGTTCAATCTCGTTTCGCTCTTCACTACGGCCACGAGGGGGGTGACGTTACGTCACCTTCGCAAGCTCACCAGAAAAATGAGCCTTCCTTGGGAGGCTTGCTAGGTTGGTCATCGGATGGTTCAGACGCTCAGAGTGTGCGTTTTTGCAGGGCTTTTCCTCACGGCGAGTGCGGCGGGGGCACAGGCTCCGGGAGACGGGCAAGCTGCTGCTGCAGCGGTGCAGGACGAGGGGTCGGGGCTGCCAGTCCTCGTCATGCTGATCGGGGGCGGCGCCCGATTCAGAAACATCCACTTCGACGTGGGCGACAACGCAGGCGGTACCGAGCGGCGAACCTTCGACACCGGCGCCTACTTCGATTTCGGTTGGCATCTCTTGATCAGACCGGCCGCCAGCCGCTCGCCGAGGCCCGCCGTGCAAGCGATCGCAGTTCAGATCGACGGTGGCTCGGGCATCGGTCTCGAGGTCGAGCCGGCGGGAAGCGGAATCTCGTTGCAGACCAACACTTGGCGCTTGCTGGGGCAATTCGGGTATCTCTACCCCATCGATCGGCTCCAAGTGGGCGGGCTCGTCGGCGTCGGCGGTGATGTGTTCAGCATCGATCTCAACTCGGTGCTCCCGTCATCGAGGATCATCTACGTGCGGCTCGGGCCCGCCGTGGCGTATGACATCGTGCCGAGCTTCTTCGGCTTCCGCGCGGACTTCGGCCTTCGCGTGCCCTTCTTTTTCGGCGGTCTCGAGGACGCGTACGGAAACGAGAGCTCAGGGGTCGGCCTGGACGCGGCGATCACGTTCGACGGCCGGCTGCAAAGCGGGTTCAGCTACGCGTTCCGATTCCTCTGGGAGTACTACGACCTGCGTTTCGCAGGCTCCAACGCGAACGTCCCCGCGATGGGCGACGGGGCCAAGGGCACCGATCACGCGGTCACGTTTCAGTTTCTACTCGGCTGGTCCCTGTAGCCGTCCGGAGAGGTATCCTCCGCCGACCGAGGGGAACCCGTGGGCTCGTCGAGGTCGTGAACCTCACCCATGACGCACGAACCATCGAAGAGGACCCCCTTGTCCATGAACAGGGCCTGGGTCCGAATGTCGCCGCGTACCTGCGCCGACGCATGGAGCTCAACGAGCTCGGTCGCGTGGATATCGCCCTCGATCGTCCCCCCGCGCACGATCAGGGTGTGAACGCGAATCGCACCCTTGATGGTCGCTTCCTCCCCGATGATCAGGACCCCGTCGCTGAACACCTCACCCTCGAAGACGCCGTCGATCCGCGCTCTTCCTTCAAAAAAGAGCTTCCCCTCGTACCGGGTGCCAGCGCCGAGAAGCGCGTGGATGATGGGTTCGTGGTCCTGCATCGCGAGGTTAGAGGGTAGAAAGCTTGGGGGTGACGGTCAATCGAGCGCGCGTCGGGCCTGGCGTCGTTGACCTCCCTCAGGGGCCGTGCTAGGTCGCGCTCGCTTTTATCGGCGTGAACAGGCCGCCAGCCGACCCACTTTCAGAGAACCGGAAAGAACATGGCAGAGCTTCAGAACGGGCGTGTTACTCAAGTTATTGGTCCAGTCGTGGACGTTGCGTTCCCGCAAGGGAGTCTGCCAGCGATCCTCACTGCGATTCAGGTTAGCAACCCAGCGATCAGTGAAAAGGATTGGAACCTCACCCTCGAGGTCGCGCAGCACCTCGGCGAGAACACCGTTCGTGCCATCGCGATGGATTCCACCGACGGTCTGGTCCGCGGCATGGAGGTCAAGAGCACCGATGGTCCGATCATGATGCCGGTCGGTAAGGAGTGCCTCGGCCGCATCTTGAACGTCATCGGCGAGCCGGTCGACGAGCAGGGGCCGGTCAACGCGACCAAGTTTGCTCCGATTCACAGAGATCCTCCGCCGTTCGTCGACCAGAGCACCGAGGTCGAGATTTTCGAGACAGGCATCAAGGTCATCGACCTTCTCGCTCCGTACCGAAAGGGCGGCAAGATTGGCCTGTTCGGCGGCGCAGGCGTCGGCAAGACGGTTCTCATCATGGAGCTCATCAACAACGTCGCCAAGGCACACGGCGGTGTCTCCTGTTTCGCGGGTGTCGGTGAACGAACCCGCGAAGGCAACGACCTGCTCCTCGAGATGAGCGAGTCGAAGCTCGACACGGGCGAGACGGTTCTGTCGAAGACCGCACTCGTCTACGGCCAGATGAACGAGCCGCCCGGTGCACGTGCGCGCGTCGCGCTGAGCGCTCTGACGGTAGCGGAGTACTTCCGTGACGACGAAGGTCAGGACGTCCTTCTGTTCGTCGACAACATCTTCCGCTTCACACAGGCGGGCTCCGAGGTGTCGGCGCTTCTCGGCCGTATCCCTTCCGCTGTCGGCTATCAGCCCACGCTGGCTACCGAGATGGGTGAGCTCCAGGAGCGCATTACGTCGACCAACAAGGGTTCGATCACATCGGTTCAGGCCATTTACGTTCCTGCCGACGACCTCACCGACCCGGCACCCGCGACGACCTTCGCTCACTTGGATGCGACGACCGTGCTGTCCCGTTCGATTGCGGAGCTCGGCATTTACCCGGCAGTCGACCCGCTCGACTCGAGCTCGACCATGCTCGACCCCGGCGTCATCGGCGAGCGTCACTACCGAATTGCTCGTGGCGTTCAGGAAGTCTTGCAGAAGTACAAGGACCTCCAGGACATCATCGCGATTCTCGGCATGGACGAGCTCAGCGAAGACGACCGCATGGCTGTCGACCGTGCCCGAAAGATTCAACGATTCCTTTCGCAGCCGTTCTTCGTCGCCGAGCAGTTCACCGGCCTCAAGGGTGCCTACGTGCCGCTCGAAGAGAGCGTCGCCGGCTTCGAAGAGATCCTCGACGGCAAGCTCGACCACGTTCCCGAGCAGGATTTCTACCTCAAGGGCAACATCGAAGAGGTCAAGGAAGCCTACGCGAAGCGCTCCAAGGACTGATCGGCTGAACCATGGCTAACTCCGAGCACCTGCAACTCGACGTCGTTACACCGGGCGGGTCCGCACTCTCGATTCAAGTCGATGCGGTTCAGGCACCGAGCGTCGAGGGCGAGTTCGGTGTGCTTCCGAACCACCTTCCGCTTCTGGCCGCGCTCAAGTGCGGACTCCTGGTTTGGGAAGTCGAAGGCCAGCGGAGCATCGCTGCGATCGGCCCCGGCTTCGTCGAAGGTGGACCCGACAAAGTGCTCCTGCTGACCGACCTGTTCGAATCGCCTGAGAACATCCAGCCCGACGCGGTGCGAGCAGAGCTGGCGGAGGCCGAAGTAGCACTCAAGGCCTTTGACGAGCTGTACGAAGGTCCGGAGTACAACGAGCTACAGCGCAACGTGGACTGGGCGCACGCACGCCTAGAAGCCTACGCCGCCTCCCGCGCCGTCTAGTGTGCGGATCTTTTTCCTCGTGGTCGGCTTACGTCCTCGTCGCTCCGCTGCGAGGCACATGAGTGCCTCTCACTACGCTCCTGTGGGCGCGCTCGACCACGAGAAAAAATCTCTCGCACACTAGTCAGGCTGAGGACCTGGATCGGGAGAGGCTTCTTGCGACCAGATGTTGAGGGCGGCGGTGGCGGCGGCTTGTTCTGCTGCGAGCTTTGAGCGGCCTGCGCCCGTCGCTACCTCCTCCTCGTTGAGCTCGAGCGCTACGGTGAACTCCCGATCGTGGTCGGGCCCTTC
>JAUXFZ010000379.1 GCA_030622585.1 Myxococcales bacterium | reverse complement strand
GGTCGCGTACTGCTCCGAGCCGGACACGATGCCGGTCTCCGGAGCGCCACCGCGAATCCACGCGCGCAACAGATCGAGGTCGTTGTCGCCCAACACGCCATCACCCGTCGGCATTGCGCCGCCCGAGATGCCCACGGTGCTGAGCTCGAACCCCTCGGTCTTCGCAGCCACCTTCTGATAGAGGACGCTGAGGTCCTGCTCGCCGGGGAACACACGCACGGCGGCGCCGGACGTCGCGGCGACGTTGATCAAGCTCGCGTACGCATTCTCGGGCCGCAGGTCGAGCCCCCCTTGCATGGCGTCGCCGTGGCACGTGGAAGCCGTGCAACCTTGCCCCTCGAAGATCTGCTGCTGCACTTGGGCGAAGGTGCTGTCGGCATCGCACTTTGCGCCGGTGCCACTCGAGGTGTCGGCTCCACACGCGGCGACAAACAACACAGCCAGAGCTGCAATCGCGTACTGAACGGGTTTCATAGGTCTCTCCAAACGGGGCTTTTCGGGTCTAAGTTATAGGTCGTCCACGTAGTACGATCCCAGCGGGATGAACATCTCGTCGTCGGTGGTCACACCGCCGAGCAGCGGGCACGCGTCGCACACACCGCCGCCGATGCACACCGAATCGTCGCCGCCACAGAGGTCGCCCTCCTTGTCGCCGCCGACGCAATGGCGCTGAGCAGAGGCGCAACCGCAGGAGGCCAGCGGGAAGCTGCATGCGGGGGTGTTGGGCTTCGTCGACTCACGCTTCACCTCGAGGGGATAGTCCGCCCCGTTGTCGTAGACCGCGCAGGCCTTGAACGTGCGTTCGTCCTCGGTCGCCGAGGAGTAGTCGTTCGGCGGGTCATAATAGGTGTACAGCGGATCGTCGTAGAGCCGGCTCACGTAGTCGGCCTCGCTCTGCGACGGAACACAATCGCTCGTCCCCGCGCATGCCTCGTTGGGAGGCAGCCAGATTCGGAAGAGCTTACCGTGGGAGTGCATGTGGGAGCTGAGCGACAGCAGCTGCGAGTGCTGCGGCAGCGTCCAGGTCATGCAGACCTCGCGCTTTGCGAAGGGCATGACGGGCGACATCGCGAAGATGTGGTTGGCCTCGAAGATTTGACGGCGCGGCCAAATGCGCTCCGACTCGGGCGCAAAGGTGAGGTTCACCCATTGCTCGATGCTGGTGCCCTTCTTGGTCAGGTTGAAACCGTGGCTGTTCCACGAGACGAAACCTCGCAGGGGCAGCACCGTGTACACACCTTCGGGGGGCAGGTCGATCGAGGTCGACTCCTGAGCTCCCGACAGCGGAATCTGGCTCGAACCCGAGCCGCCGCCAGGCCCCAGTCCAAAGTCTCGCGGCGCGTGGTCATAGCCGACGCATGCGACAGCCGTGACCGCGGGGGTGGTGCACTGGCCGCGTGCGCCGCAGTCGGTCGAGCCTGGCTCGCAGCTTTCACCGGCCTTCTCGCCGCCCAAGCACGCCCACGGGCCCCAATCGCCGCCGTTCGGGTCGGATTCAGGCGTGTAGACGGTGATGATGCTGTGGTGGGACTGGCCGTCCTGAGCGAGCTCGTTGCGGCGGAATGCAAAACACTTTCGGCCCTCGCCGTACTCATCACAGTCGACCTGGTACTCGAGCGGAACCTGGTCGGTGAAGTCGTAGTAGCTGGCGAAGCACACCTCGTCCTCGGCCCCGGCACCGATGTGCCAACCGCCTGCGTAGAACTGCACGCCTTCGTCAGCGGCGGGCGGGGGCAGTGGGTTGATCTTGTTGGGGTCCGCATCGAACGTGCCGTCACAGCCCAGGAGCTCCATGGTTCCGCCAACGATCGAATCGGACGGCGCACCCGCACGCATCCAAAGTCGCATCGCCTCGAGCTGATCGTCGCTGAGCGGCTCTGCGTTGATCGGCATCGGCTGACCGAGGCTTCCGAGGTCCGTGCCCTCGGTCGCTGCCGCGAGCTTGTGGTACAAGAGACTGAGTCCCTGGTCGCCGGGGAAGACCCGGTCCATCAAAGGTTCGATGGTGCTCGGCATTCGCACGAGCGCATCGAACGAGGCTTCCGCCCGCAGATCGAGACCGCCAAGCATGGCATCGCCGTGACAGGTGCTCGCGGTGCAGCCCTTGGCTTCGAACACCGTCGCTTGAATTGCGTCGTAGGTGCTTGCGTAGTTGCAATCTTTGGGTGCGGTACCGGCGCCCGAGTCGGCGTCACCGCAAGAAGTAAGGAAGAGCGCGCAGAGCGCACCCAAGACAAGGGACTGTCTAACGAGTGTCGGCATTAGTTTTATCGCTTCAGTAGAGGTAAGAGCGGGCGGGCGGGCGTCGACCGACATGGACTCAGTCGATTGACCTGTGTTCAATTGACGTAATATCACGACGGGCGCAAGGCTTGCGCGTCCACTGGGAGGATCAAAATGCCACTCGAGACTCTGTTCAAGGCGGCCAATTACGCCGTACTTCCCTTCTGGATCCTGTTGCTCGTGGCTCCACGCTGGTCGTGGACCCAGCGACTAGTGCACGGCCCGGTCGCGCTTCTACTCCTGACGCCAGTGTACGCCTACATGCTGTTTGGCTACGGGCCCATCCCGGACGGCACGGCCTTCAGCTCTCTCTACGGGGTGATGCTCGGCTTCTCGGCCCCCCACATCGTCGTCGCCGGGTGGATCCACTACTTGATCTTCGACCTCTTCATCGGCGCGTGGGAGGCACGCGATGCACGGCGGCGAGGTATTCCCCATCTGTGGGTCGTACCCTGCCTCATCGTGACGCTGATGGTCGGCCCTGTTGGGCTTCTGCTCTACGTGCTCGTCCGCTTCTTCCGAACCCGGGTTCTCGAGTACGACGAGGACGGCAACTAGTAGAAGCGCCCGTTCAATGAAAAAGGGCCAGCGCCATTCACGGCGCCGGCCCTTTTGGATCAGGACTCCCACCAAGGGGGGGGAGTTTGCCCAGGGGCTAACTCGCCCGAACCTCCGATGAGAGTCCGATTCTAGAATTGCTGTTCATATGCACATTCCTCCCCCGGCGATGCCGGCGCTCTTGGGTCTCTGGGCAACCGTGCCCAGACCACGCGGAGCGTTCCTTGGTGGTTAGACCCTCGGACATCGAGGGCCGTCTCATGGCAGCGAGTGTCCGTGCGGGATTGGAAACCCCGTCGGACTTCGCACCAGCGCGGGGCAATCTACCCAACCGCCGCCCATGGCGAGTCGCGTTACAGCGAAGTCGCATCGCAAAAAGGAGGTTCCTTTTTGGGGCAACCCAACTCACTCTTCGAAGATACCCGCTACGCTCGATCGAGCCAAGTCTAGAACGCAATCAAAGGAGGAATTCGTCCTCGAGCTGTAGAACTTGCAGGTTCCGTCCACGAACTTCGGCGAGATCGCGCAGTACCCTGGCCTCGAAGGTGGGCTTGATGTGGTAGAGCAAGATCGGAAGCTCGTCGCTCTGTTCGAGCTTGCCGAGCTCGGACCCGAGGGTTTGCGGGGTGAGATGTCGCGAGTTGTGCGCGAGGCCGGCTTCATCGTTGGGGAATGAAACTTCGATCATCAGCGCTTGGAGATCATCGAGTGCGTTGATGCGCGTCCAAAGCTCTTCGGTTGGCCCGGTGTCTCCGCCGTAGACGATACTTGCCGCGTTCTGACGAATGATGAACGCCGAAGTGTCCACGGTGTGATTGACCATGATCGGCGTGACTTCGTAGCCGTCAACATCCGTCACCTGATTGGGTTGCACCTCGACGTAGCGCACCGTCGGGCCGCTTGCTGTATCGATGCGCGTGAAGTCGGGCCACATGATGTCGTTGAAGAAATGCTTGCGCAGCGCGTCGATGGTGGCGG
>JAUXFZ010000420.1 GCA_030622585.1 Myxococcales bacterium | reverse complement strand
GTGAACGCATAGCCGTAGCGCCGATCCGCAGGATCCAAGACCTCGGCCTGACACTGCGGGCAGGTCGCGAGATCCGGTGGAATCGACAATGCCTTGTCGCCGGCGACATCGCTCGATTGGATGACGAAACCCTCGAGCGGCTCGTCTGGGATCGGATGCGCCCCGAGCTCCAAAATGCGGGCTGAGGAGGGTATATCCGATTGTAATTGCTCGACAAACGCCTTGAGAACACTCTCGGCCCCGAACGCGTCGATCGTGACGCCGCGCGGGTCGTTCCGGACCCGTCCACGAACACCCAAACGCTGGGCAAGCCGGTATACCCACGGTCGAAACCCAACACCTTGCACCGTCCCGCGGACTTCGATTCGGCGTCCTGCCATCACGGTCCGTCTTCAGAGACACTGAGCACGTACGCGACAACCTCCCACTTCTCTTCGTCGCTCAACGTGGGCCACGCGGGCATCGACGTGCCTCGCTTTCCCTCACTCAGCACCCTGTAAACGAGCCGCGGCCCCGCGTTTGCGCGCCACCCCCGGCTCTGAAAATTTGCTGGCTGTCCTGACAAACCCTGACGTCGAACCCCGTGTCCATTCGCCCGGACCCCATGGCAAAGCGCGCACTTCGCCATGAACAGAACGCGGCCGCGATCGCGCGCCTCGTCGGAGGCGATCCGATCGACCGGGACCTCGACCTTGCTGTAGTCGACCGCCATTGCATCGCTCTGGGCGTTACAGGCCCAGAGTGCGAGCGACATGATCAGCGCTCCGATTGCTTTCATCGTGGGACTCCGATCGAGCCGGCGGGTATCCCATCTCGGTGAGCTCCTGCACGACGCGTTCGACCAGCTCGGGGATGCTTGCTTGGACGGCGGGTGTTCGCTCCAGGCCCAACTCGATCGACTCGGGCACGACGCCGATGACTACGACGCTCTTGGGGTACCGGTCGAGCAGACTTGCCCCCGCCAGCAGGTCGGCGACCCCAATTTGGTGCGGCGAAAGCCGCTCGTACACTGCCCCGGCCACCTCGTCGCCTTCGATCCGCACCTGCGTACCCGGCGGCCCTTCGCCATTGATCGCATCGACCAAGATCAGCTGATCCGCGCTGTCGACGAGTGGGAGCAGGGAGAGTCCAAGGGTGCCGCCGTCGAGCGCAACCACGCCCTCGGGGAGGTCGTACTCGCGGATCAGCTTGTGAACCGCCGCGATGCCGGCACCGTCGTCCGTGCAGACGACGTTGCCCAGTCCGAGGACGAGGACCGGCGTGCGGTCAGTCGTCATCTCGGTTGCGCCAGCTCTTTGGAAGGAACTTGTACCCGCTGAACATCGAGTCGATCAACCCCAAGCCCTCGACCCGAGAAACGAGGATCGCGCTCCAAATATGGTGGGCAAAGAAGCCGAGAAGGAACCACATCGCCACGTGATGGATCCAACGCGTCATCTGCACGCCGCCGAAGATCGGAACTAGAAACTCCCACATCTCCATGTAACCAACCGCGCTCACCGAGTACAGCGCGAACCCGGTGAAGATCATGGTGAGATACAGGCCAAACACCAGCAGATAGGTGGAGCCTGCCAAGGGGTTGTGACCGACGTTGAGGGGTGGCTTCTTGCTGACGAAAAGATAGAATTTCAGCATGCCGAAGACGTCACGGCGCCGTCGCCGCCCTACGGGCACGAACTGGTGCCAGCGCGCGTAGTACGAACCCACGAACATCCAGGCGATGCGCGTGGCCACCGTGAGCGTGAAGATGATGGCCGCGTAGAAGTGCACGGTCTTCATCGTTGCCATGACGAACTGTTCGTTCGCTGGCCCCGAGGGGATGAGGTACGGCTTGCCTATGTAAATCCCCGTGATCGCGAGCATGAAGATCGCGAGCATGATGATCCAGTGACTTAGGCGGACGACCGCGTCCCATACGTAGACTCGCTCGATGCCTTCCGCGTCGCTCGCGCGGTAGCTCACGCGGGGCCGGGCCCCGCCTTTCACGGCTGTGCCGGGGGGAGTCATCGCGCCTTCACGCGAGTCACCTCGCGCCCTCCCGGCTCTACGACGTGCACGGCGCAGGCCATGCACGGGTCGAAGGAATGAACGGTTCTCAGAATCTCGATTGGCTGTTCGGGGTCGGCTACCGGGGTCCCGACGAGTGCCGCCTCGTAGGGGCCGGGGGTGTCACCGGCATCCCGCGGACCGGCATTCCAGGTGCTCGGCACCACACATTGGTAACGCGCGATTTTCCCATCCTTGACGTGAACCCAGTGCCCGAGGGCACCGCGCGGCGCCTCGTGAAAACCGGCTCCCATGCAGTCGGCCGGCCAGCTCTCCGGGTCCCACTTGCTGTTGTCGTGGATGCGCAGCTCACCCTTGCCCATGTTGTCGGCGAGCTCGTCAACCCAGTCGCCGATCTTGTCGACCAGCACCTGCGTCTCGATGGCTCGCGCCGCGACTCGTCCTAGCGTCGAGAACAAAGCCTCCGGCCCAACCCCGAGCGTCTCGAGCACGTGGTTGACCAGGCCTGTGACCTTCTCGTGACCCCGAACGTAGGAAACCAGCATCCGTGACAACGGGCCGACTTCCATCGGCACGCCACCGTAGCGGGGCGCCTTCAGCCAGGAGTACTTCTCCGAGGTATCCAAGCGCTCGAAGGGTGGCTCCGGGCCGGTGTAGTTCGGAGTCGTCTCACCCTCGGACGGATGCAGTGCTTGGTCTGCTCCCCCTGCGTAGTCGTACCAGGAGTGCGTGATCTGCTCGGTGATCTTCGATGGATCGAACTCTTCCACCTTCGAGATGTCCCGAGCGCGAATGATACCGGAGGGAATGTAGAGCTCCGGCTTGGCTTCGTCGTCGAGCGGGTACTCGCCGTACACCATGTAGTTGCCGACGCCGGCACCGTGAGCAGCCCAGTCTTTGTAGAACGACGCGATCGCGAGCACGTCCGGGATGTACACCTGGCTCACGAACTGCTGGGCTTTCGCGATGATCTCCTTGAACGACGCGATCGTGTGAATGTTGAGCGAGGCCTGCGCGTTCGGGTCGACGGGAGTCGCCATCCCGCCCACTAGGAAACTCTGAAGGTGAGGGTTCTTGCCGCCGAGGATGGCGTGCATTTTGATGAACTCTTTTTGCCACTCGAGCGCTTCGAGATAGTGCGCGAGCGCCATGAGATTGGCCGCCGGCGGAAGCTTGTACGCCGGGTGCCCCCAATACGCGTTGGCGAAGGGTCCGAGCTGCCCGCGATCGACGAGCCCCTTGACGCGATCCTGAATGCCTTTGAAATACGTGGCGCTGGACAGGGGCCAGTCCGAAATCGATTGCGCGAGCGCCGCGGTCTCCTTTGGGTCTGCGCCAAGCGCCGACACGATGTCGACCCAGTCGAGTGCGTGCAGGTGATAGAAGTGGATCACGTGGTCCTGGATGCACTGGGACGCCATGATCAGATTGCGCAGGATTCGCGCATTGGGCGGCGGCTTGGCGCCAATCGCGTCTTCTACCGCGCGGATGGAGGCGATCGCGTGCACCGTCGTGCACACGCCGCAGATGCGCTGAGTGAAAG
>JAUXFZ010000027.1 GCA_030622585.1 Myxococcales bacterium | reverse complement strand
CCAGTGATCGATGATGCGGAAGTCCTGAAACACGATGCCGAGGTTACGCCGAAGGAACGGGATCGACTTATCGGTCAGCCGCGCGATGTCGCGTCCGCAGAAGAGCACTCGGCCCTCGTCGACTCTGAGCTCGCGGTAGACGAGCTTCAGTAGCGTGCTCTTCCCCGCGCCGCTCGGCCCGGTGATGAACACGAACTCCCCGCGCTCGACCGAGAGATCGACTCCACGAAGGGTCGGCTGGTCGGGCCGGAAGAATTTGTACACATCCTCTAAGACCAGAATCGGCTTCGCCAACTGCGGCTGGCTCGCACGCTGGCCGGCGCGAAAGAACGGAAACGGGCGAACGACCTTGGTTCCCTGCATAGAGTCCCGCTACCCCGTTCAGCTCCCCCTGGGCAAGAAATCGGCCAACAATCCGCGGTTGCCGAGGGCCTCGGTCCGGCTAGAGTCTGCGCAGCATGGGTGAGCGAGCGGTCTTGTATGAGGCGGCGAACCGGATTGGGATGATCACCTTGAATCGCCCCGACCACCGGAACGCCATGACTCCAGAGCTTCTGGATGCGTTTTCCGAGGCGATTGGGGAGGCGCGGAGCGACGAGGAGCTCCGATGCCTCGTGATCACCGGCAAGGGCCGCTGCTTCAGCGCCGGGGCCGACCTCCGTTCGTCGATGCAGCGGAGCGATCTCGGCAAGCCATCCCGGGACGCGTCCTTCGCGATGTACGAGCCATTTCTCCAGGTGCTGGACGTCGAGGTTCCCGTCATCGCCGCGATGAACGGCCATACCGTCGGGGGCGGCTTCGGTCTCGCCCTCCTTGCCGACATCCGAGTCGCCAACGTGGATGCCAAATACGGCGCGAATTTCGCGCGCTTAGGAATCCATTCTGGACTCGGCATCAGCTATTTGCTCCCTCGGCTGGTGGGGGCGGCCCACGCTTCCGAGTTGCTGTTCACCGGCAAGCTCATCCGCGGAGACGAGGCGCTTCGCATTGGGCTCGTCACACACGCCGAGGAGGCCGAGGAGGTGCTCCCGACCGCCATGGGGCTCGCACGCGCAATCGCCGGATCCGCCCCGAAGGCCGTGAGCCAGATGAAGGCCTCGATCCGCCGCGGGCTTCAATGGGAGATTCGCGAAGCCGCTCTACAAGAGGCGGGGCTTCAAGCGGAGAGCCTGGGCACGGCCGACGCCAAGGAAGGGGTGAGCGCGATCCTTCAAAAGCGGGAACCCGAGTTCACCGGGAGCTAGACCCATGTTGGCAACCCCTGAGCTACCCATCCCGATCGACGCCGTGCCCGAGCCATTGCGTCGTTTTGCCGATCCCAACGGACCCACGGCGGCCAGGATGATGGCGGCTCGGGGGATGGTCCCCGTCAAGGGCGGCGACCTGGTGCTGCTGCTCTCGCAACTCACCGCCGACGCCGACCCCGGGGTCTCCAAGTCAGCCGGCGATACGCTCGCAGGGCTGCCGGAGACGGTGCTGCTGCCCGCTTGCGGCCAGGACCTCCATCCGGCCGTCTTGCATGAGGTCGCCCTCCGCTTTTCCACCCACGACGAGGTGCTGGCACGGCTCGTCCAAAACCACGCCGTGGCCGACGCGACCATCGCCAGGATCTCCGCCCACTGCCCCGAGCGCATCACCGAGATCATCTCCGTGAACCAGCAACGCCTCCTCGGGGCGCCGCAGATCATCGAAGCCCTCTACAAGAACCGCAACACCCGCATGTCGACCGCCGACCGTCTGATCGAGCTCGCGGCGCGCCACGGCGTCGAGCTGACCGGCATTCCGATGTTCGAAGAGCTCAAAAAAGCAATCCAAGGCCAGCTAATCCCCGAGGCAAGTGAGGAACCGCTGCCGAGCGACGACGCGTTCGCGAGCGCACTCGAGGAAGACAGCGACCAGGACGCTGTCGAGCGGGACAAGGCCGATGGCACAGAGGAGACCAAGGAGGAGTTCATGTCCCTTCAGTCCAAAATTCGCGCGATGAACGTCGGCGAGAAGATCCGCATGGCGCTCCTCGGCAACGCGGCGGCACGGTCGATGCTGGTGCGCGACCCGAACCGCGTGGTTTCGATGGCGGCAATCGCATCTCCCGCCATGGGCGACGGCGAGGCCAAGAACGCCGCGCAGAGCCGCGAGGTTTCCGAGGACGTGCTCCGGTTCATCGCCAAGAAGCGTGAGTGGATTCGTAACTACGAGATCAAACGACACCTGTGCAACAACCCGAAGACGCCCCTTGCCCTGTCGATGACGTTCCTCGCGCACCTTCGCCGCAACGATCTGCGAGCATTGGGGCGAAGCCGCGGCATTCCAGGGGCCCTCCGGCAGGCGGCCAAGCAACGCTCCAAGAAATTCGAGTGATGAGCCTGTTCAAAAAGCTGTTCGCTGCGGACCCCGAGGGCCTCGAAAAGAAGGCCGATGCGCTCTACGCCGCGGGCGACTACGGCCCCGCCAAGCTCACGTACGAGAAGGCGCTCGCTGCCTCGGCAGAAGGCGCGCATGCAGCGCTCGCAGAGAAGGCTCGACGATGCACCGACGGCATCGCGCGGCAACGCATCGAAGAAGCGAGACAGTATCTTGCGCAGGGCTCGATCGAGCTGGCGGAGCAGGAGCTCGAGGGCGCGCTGGAGGTTGCGCT
Source organism: Myxococcales bacterium (assembly GCA_030622585.1). Classification (GTDB taxonomy): domain Bacteria; phylum Myxococcota_A; class Polyangia; order Polyangiales; family Houyiibacteriaceae; genus SG8-38. The sequence continues at coordinate 9,610 of JAUXFZ010000027.1, read as the reverse complement.
CGACGAGGCGCTTCACGACGAGGCCCAAGGGCTGCTCGACGGGCTCGAGGCGAAGGAGGCGAAGGAGCAGGCGACGGCCCCTGAAACGACGGACGAGGAGCGCATCGCCCTGCTGATGGGTCAGTGGGGCGAGGCCCAGGCGGACGAATACGACCGCTACGGTGACGCCTTGATCGACGGGCTGCTCGCGATGCACAAGGAGCAGTTCGACGCCGCTCGCGCTCAGCTCGAAGCGCTCCTCGACGACGCATCAGAACCGCGATATCTCTGGCTGGAAGTGGGCCGCGCCCGCCTGCTCGCCAACGACGTCCCAGCCGGGAAAGAGGCGTTGCAAAGCTTCCTCCGCGCCCTGCAGGACGAGGAAGGAGGCGAAACCAAGCTGGCGGCCAACCTCGCCCTCGCCCGACTCGCCGCCGACGCCGGGGAGTTCGAAGAGGCGATGGGGTACTTCGAGGGCGCCGTGCACGCCCTGCCAGAAGACTACCGGCCGTACCTCGCCATGGGGGCGTTCCTGCGGGACAAAGGGCACGGCGACGAGGCGCTCGAGGTTCTCCACACGTCGCTCGAACTCGGAAAGAAGGCCGGTACCGACTGGCGACTTCTCGAGGAGATTGGACTGGCGTCCGAGCTCGCTGGCAAACCCGAGGATGCCAAGAGTTTTCTCGAGCAAGTCGTCGAGTTCTTTGCGAATCACCAGATCACCGATTTCCCGCCGACGACAGCCACGGCCCTCGCGAAGCTGTACGAAGCCGACGGACGACTGGATCGCGCGGCGGACCTCTACCGGGCGCTGAGCCAGGGGACCGACACGGAGCGACACGCGCTCTATCACTACGAGACGGGACGCCTGCTTCTCGCCCTCGGCCTGACGGACGAGGCCCGCCGAATGCTCACCCGGGCCGACGCGCTCACCTCTGACGACGACGCCGAATTGTCCCAACAGGTGACGGCATTGTTGCAGGGATAGCGGCTAATCCGCCGATTTCACGCTGCTTTCCGAGTCGATGACGGCCTGTAAATCGGTGCTATGTTTATCGGGCGTAGAGGCGTGGACCGGGAATCTACCTGGCCGCGACCAAAGCGAATCAATCCCATGAGCGGAACAGGACACGCGTCCGAGGAGCGGCCCGTCACGGTGCCGCGTATTCGCAGGATGAAGCGCGATGGCAAGCGCATCGCCATGGTGACCGCGTACGACGCGACGTTCGCGCGCCTATTCGACGATGCTGGCATCGACGTCCTGCTCGTAGGGGATTCGCTCGGCATGGTGGTGCAGGGGCACGACTCCACCCTCCCCGTCACGGTCGACGAGGTGATCTATCACTGCCGCGCCGTAGCCCGAGGGACGCGCCGCGCGCACGTGGTCGGCGACATGCCATTTCTCAGTTGGCAGGTGAGCCCCGAGCAGGCCCTCACGAACGCAGGCCGGTTTCTCTCCGAAGGAGGGGCGCAATCGGTCAAGCTCGAAGGCGGGGTCGATGCCGCCCCGACGATCGCGCGCATCGTCCACGCAGGCATTCCGGTCATGGCGCATGTGGGGCTGACGCCCCAGAGCGTGCATGCGATGGGCGGCTTCCGGGTACAGGGCAAGTCCGAAAGGGCTGCGGCCCGCGTGTTGGCCGACGCCAAAGCCGTAGCCGACGCGGGCGCGTACGCCTTGGTGCTCGAAGGCATCCCGACTGACCTCGCCAAACGGATCACCGACGAGGTCGACATCCCGACCATCGGCATCGGCGCGGGCCCCCACTGCGACGGCCAAGTGCTGGTCTGCTACGACCTGCTCGGCCTGACGCCCGACCTAAAGCCTAAATTCGTGAAGCGGTATGCTGAGTTTTTCGAGGAAGGCTTGACCGCCGCGCGGCGCTACCGCGACGAGGTTCGCGCCGGGGTGTTCCCGAGCGAAGAGCACGGCTTCGGCAACGTGAAGAAGACTGGCACCCCGGCCCCCGCGTCGAGCCTCACCCTCGTGCGAGATCCCCACACTGGCCACGGACCCCAGGGGTGACCACCGTCGTCCGCAAGCCTGCCGAATTTCGGCAGCCCTGCGATGATGCGCGCGCCGGTGCCTGCAGCGTCGGGCTCGTGCCGACCATGGGTGCGCTCCACGACGGGCACTTCTCTCTCGTCGAGGCTGCCAAGATCCGCACCGACTTCGTCGCGGTGACCATCTTCGTCAATCCTCTGCAGTTCGGGCCTGGGGAGGATCTCGATCGCTACCCGCGAAATTTCGAAAACGACCTGGCGGGCTGTCGCGAACTCGGCGTCGATTTGGTGTTCGCCCCGGCGCCTAACGCGATGTACCCGGACCAGTTCCAAACGAACGTGTCCATCGGAGACCTCGCCACGCCGCTCGAAGGCGAGTGCCGTCCGGCGCATTTCGACGGCGTGACCACGGTCGTGGCCAAGCTATTCAACCTGACCGGTCCCTGCAGCGCAATGTTCGGCCGCAAGGACTATCAGCAGTGGAAAATCCTCTCGCGGATGGCGCGCGATCTCGACATGCCTGTCGAGGTCGTGGGATGCCCCATCGTTCGCGAGCCGGACGGCCTCGCTTTGTCCTCCCGCAATCGGTACCTGTCCGATGCCGAACGGGCTCGCGCGCTCGGCATCGTCTCTGGACTGCGAGCCGCCCACGATGCATGGGCCGAGGGCGAACGAGACGCCGAAACCTTGCGCTCCCTCGCAGCGAAGCAAGTGCAACCCGATTTTGATCGAGTCGACTACGTGGCAGCCGTCGACCCAGACACACTCGTGTCCCCGACAGGGGCTCCGTCTGGTCTGTTGATCGCGGTGGCCGCGCATCTCGGAACGACGCGCCTGATCGACAATGTCGTGCTGGGCGCAGATCCACGCCCGTAGGCCGCAGCGCCAACGTCTATCCCCTTCGATTCCATGACGTAAACGAATGGTTCGCGTATGCTGGAATCATGAGTCGACCACCCACGCCAAAACTCACTGCGGACCACCTGGTCGACATCGGCCTCTTCGGGGGCTTGAGCCAGGAGACGCTCGATGTTCTGGCTTCCTCGCTGCCGACGAGCCGTGTCGAAGCGGGAGAGATCGTCGTCTCGGAGGGTGACCAATCAACCCAGATGTTCGTCGTCATCGCCGGCGAGCTCGAGGTCATCAAGAAGGGGGAGTCCGGTGGCGACGTTCGGGTAGCCGTGCTCGGTCCGAGCGACTGGTTCGGCGAAATGTCGATCATCGACGTGCAGCCGAGGTCGGCCAGCGTGCGCGCGGTCGCTCCGACGCTCGTGCTTGCGGTCACCGCCGACCACGTGGAGAACCTGCTCTACCGGCGCGACGTGAAGGACTACGCGCTCTTCATCATGAACATCGCGCGCGAGCTCAGCCGGCGTCTCCGGGTGGCCGATGGAATCCTTGCGCAGTTCTACACGGCGCTGTCCCACCAGTACGGTCCAGGCCACCGAAGCTGACGCGCGCAGCTAAAGCACGCGCGGCGCCGGACTGGTCAGGCCGCTCAGCTCCTCGCGCTCTTTGAGTGCCTCTAGAATGATGGTTGCCGTCTCTTCGATGGCGCAGTTCGTGACGTCGACGACCATCCACTCGGAATGTTCACGGAAAATCGCGTGAGCATACTCGAGCTCGGCTTTCACATGGTCACGGAGACCGTAGTTCGCATCAGGCGGCATCCCGAGCTGTTGGAGGCGCTGCCCACGGATGTCCATCAGTTGATCGATGTCGACCGTGAGGCCCACGACCCGGTACCCGGGAAGCTCGTAGAGCTCGCTTGGTGGATCGACGCCGAGCACCAGCGGAACGTTGGCGATCTTGAGCCCGCGCCCCGCTAAGTACGTCGACAGTGGCGTCTTGCTCGTGCGACTCACGCCCACCAGAACCAGATCGGCTTTGCGAAGGTTGCGCGGCTCTTTGCCGTCGTCGCTTTTGACCGCGAACTCGATCGCCTCGACGCGACGGAAGTACTCCTCCGACAGGGGCATCTCGGCCGTCGGGATGTTGACGGGATCGGCGTCGAGGTAGTGAGCAACTTGACTGATCAGCGAGCCGATCACGTCCACGTGCCTCACGCCGAGTTTCGTCGCCTCCTCGTTGAAGTGGTCGCGAAGCTCGGGGCGCACCAACGTGAACACCACCATCGCCCCTTGCGCGGCCGCGCTCTCCAGGATGACGCTCAGTCCGCGTCGATCTCGGACGCGACGTTCGAGCTTGAGCCTGATGCTGTGTTCTGGAAACTGAAGGAGCGTTGCTCGGGTGACCCGCTCAGCCGTCTCCCCGGTGGAGTCGCTGACGACGTAGATGACCTTCGCATCCATGGGCGGACGCTTCAGGCGCGGCGACCCAGCTTGCGCCCATGCATACGGTTGACGCGACGACGGTTCTTCGCCTTGCGCTTCGCGTTGCGGCGCGCGGCCTTGTTGCGCTTCCGGGGCCGGTCGCTGTTGGCGATGTTCAAGTACATGAATGACTCCTAAGGGCCGGGTGTAGGGGATGGCCGCCGGGTTCGCAAGCCGTCACGGCGCGGGCGCACATTCCCCTATATTATTACAGACTTCCCCTGCCCTACATTCGGCGCTGTCGATACAAAAAGGCAGGCAAACCGTGTCGAGAGTCAGCGGATCGCCGTCTAGATCGGCACACGCCGCGCCGGGGAGACAGCTCTCGGCCGCGGAGCACTTCGCGACACACAGCGAGAGCCCCGCGGAGGTCACGACACAGTCCCCGTCTGTGCCACACACGTCGCCGGGCATCCCGGGAGCCGCGCAATCAAACACGGTGCACCCGAAGCCCACCTGGCACGCGCCGGGCTCTTCGCCGATGAGCCCACATACGAAGTCTGCGTCACCGCAGGCTCCTTGGCCGAACGGGGAATAGCACTCGGCGGCTTCGACGCAGTCGTCGCCGATGTTGTTTTCAGTCACGTCGTTGAAGACCCCGGGCACGCAAGCGCCGGTGGGGTCGTCAGCTATGCCGCCCCAGAAGCACGTGTACTGGTCACGGCAGCCCTGCGTATTGCCTAGATACGAGCTGGGGTCCCCTGGGGTCGCGCCCGTTCCAACCTGGCAGCTCTCCGCGCAAAGCGGGACACCGAGACCGAGGGCCGCGCAGATGCCATCTCCGGCGCACGGATCGACGTCGCATCGGATCTTGGAGCAGTACCCACCTGGAAAGCCGAAGAACTCTTCGTCCAAACAAGTCCCATTGGCTTCGCATTGCTGGTTGTCATCGCATGCAGCGCCCGCCTCTGCCCCAGGGGTTCCGGGGTGCTCGCAGCGATTGGTTTCGGGATTGCAGACGTAGGTGGACTCGGTGTCGTACACGAGCTGGTCCCCAGTCATGGTATCCGGATCCCAAGGGTCGAACTCTCCGTTGTCGTTCGTGTCCTCGCGGAACACCCGGCAGTCGTCGGTGGAGTTGCATCCGGCGTCACACACGTCGAAGAGGAGATCGCAGGCGTACCCATCGCGGCAGGTGCTGTTGGTATCTGCTTCCGCCCGACATCCGCGAAGGCAGATGTCGGCATCGGTAGAGGCCACTGTGCACAGACCGCATTCTTGGGCACATGCCTGGACATTCGCGGCGCCGCACTGGGTCGCCGGCCAGGAGGGCGGGAGCCGTGCGCTGCAATAGTTCCCCGGAAACTCGGAAACCGTGAAGCTCTCGCTTTCTCCGGGCGGGTAGTCACGGATCGGGTCATCGGGCCCACCCACGGCGAAATCCTGCTGGGGCAGGCAGGCCAGGTTCCCATTGCACTCGAACGTTTCGCCGCGGCAGTGGCCGCCGAGCTCGCCTCCGAGTGCCGGCACTTGGTCGCAAGCAAGTCCTCCATCCACGCCACCATCGGGGAGACTGCCACCCACGCCCCCGGTGCCCATCGGGGAACCGTCGCTTCCGCAACCCGGCGTCAGCGCCATCGTCAATAAGCCATAAAGAAGAATTCGCATCACGGACAAACCCCCGTCTTGAAGATCACCTGTCCCGCCGCGGGACGAGCAGCCAGTAGTCCAAGTCCAGTACAACATCCTTGTGGTACACGTCCCTGCCGTCCTTGGACACCTTCAACGGGAATCCGGCTTCCGTGGGGCGGACGTCTTTCAACCCTACCAAGCGCACGCGAAGGGCCCCGCAGTCGGCCCGGCCCGGAAGGTCGGCTTTGTCGAGGACCTCGCTGTACGCGTAGATCGTATCGCCAGCGAAAGTAGGATTGGCGTGAGCTCCGCCGTTCCACGCGAGGATGCCCAGGACCTTCTCCATGCCGTTGAACGAGAGCGATCGCGCGACGCTGATCACGAGGCCGCCATACATTAAGCGGCGACCAAATCGAGTGTCTTTGGTCTGCATCGCGTCGAAGTGAACCTTGGCGGTGTTTTGATAGAGCCGCGTCGCGGTCGCGTGCTCGGACTCCTCGATCGTCATGCCGTCGATGTGGTCGATCTTCTCGCCGGCTTCGTAGTCTTCAAAGTAAGCGCTCCCGCCCGACGGCCAATCCTCGTAGCCGCTCAAGTCGAGATTAGAGGGAACGATCAAATCCACCGGCGCGACCTCCTGTGGCATGGCGGGCCGATCCGCTGCCCCGGTCGGGGTCGCGGGGTCCTTCTTGTTCACCATTACCCATCGGTAGAACTCGAGCACGGTCTCGCCGCGCTGGTTGGTCCCGACCGTCTTGACCCACACCACGCCGGTCTTGCCACTGCTGTTCTCCTTCTTGCCGATGACCTTCGTGATGGACCGCAGCGTGTCGCCCGCATAGACGGGGGCAAGAAACCGTACGCCGGCGTAACCGAGGTTCGCGACCGCGTTGAGCGATACGTCGTTGACGGTCTTTCCAAACACGATGTGAAACACCAGCAGGTCGTTGATGGTCTCTCGCGGATGGCCGAGCGAGCGGGCGAATTCCGCGGAACAATGGAGCGGGTAGCGCGACCCAGTGAGGCTGATGTACGTCGCTGCCTCCCCTTCGGTGATGGTTCGGGGAACGGCGTGCACGAGCTCTGCACCGACTTCGAAATCCTCGAAAAAATTGCCTGGATTGGTCTTCGCCATGTCTTTTCCTCGCTTGCGGACGACGGACTCTAGCACCGTTCAAGCATTGGATGGTATGAGGCGGCGATGGACCCTGACAAAGAGCGTGCGCGCATGGTGGACCACCAGCTCCGCCGTAGAGGCATCACGGACAGCCGGGTGCTCGGCGCGATGGGAGAGGTGCCGCGTGAAGCGTTCGTGCCGGACGCGCGCAAGAAGGACGCGTACCTCGATGGCGCCCTGCCCCTGTCCCACGGGCAGACCATTTCGCAACCCCTGATGGTCGCGATGTCGCTCGAAGCGCTCCAGCTCGAGGGCAACGAAACGGTCTTGGAGGTCGGTGCCGGCTCCGGCTACCAAGCGGCGGTCCTGTCCAAGCTCGCCAAGCAGGTGATCGGCATCGAGATAATCCCGGAGCTTGCTGCCAGCGCACAGCGGGTGCTCGACTCGCTCGGAATCGACAATGTGGAGATCGTTTGCGCCGATGGACGCAAAGGGTGGCCCGCAGGTGCTCCTTATGACGGCATCGTGGTGGCCGCCGCTGCTGAAGAGGTTCCGTCTGCGCTGATCGAGCAGCTCAAAGAGGGCGGGCGGCTCGTGATTCCCGTCGGTGGGGGGTCCGGACAATCGCTGCAAACCTCGCGCAAACGCGGCGACGCACTCGAAACGGAGGAGCTCTGTCGCTGCGTCTTTGTGCCGTTGGTGCATGGCAGCTAGACTCCGGCCGCGAAGGAGCACCAATGAGCATGATTGTCTTTCGGTACCTGCATCTCTTGGGTATCACATTTTGGATGGGCACCGCGGTAGCCGTGGCGATCGCAGCGGCCGCGCCGACACCCTGGGAAAGCGGAATCGCTCAAGCGCTCCGCAAGGTGACGCTCCGCGTGACCACACCCGCGATGCTCTTCGCATTCGTCGGAGGGTTCGGAATGCTGATCCCCGATTTCACCGAGGTGTACGCGAAGCAAGGATGGATGCATACCAAGCTGGCACTCTTGCTACTGCTGGCCGGCGCAACCGGCGTGCTCACGGGCAAGCTCCGCAAATGGGCGGAGGGGCAAGAGGTGTCGGCAACCACGTTCGGCCGCTTGGCTTGGGTGATCTCCATCCTCGCTGTCCTCATCGTGACCCTCGCCGTCTTCCGCCCGTTCTAGAACATGGAGGTCCGCGGGTACAGCCATCCCGACTTTCATGCGTTGCGGGACACGGTGAAGTGGTGCGCGCCGTGGCATGGGCCCGGCGGCGCCGCGATTGCAGTGTATCACCGAGGAGAGCTCGTCGCCGACCTCGCGTGCGGTACACGAGACAGGCACGGAACCCCGTTCGAACCGGACACGCTCGCGCTGAGCATGTCCACCGGCAAAGGCATCATGGCCACCCTGCTCCATCAGATGGTGGACCGCGGCCTGGTGAATCTCGAAGTCCCTGTCGCTAGGTATTGGCCTGAGTTTGGCAAGAACGGCAAGGGCGGCATCACGCTGCGACAGGCTGCCTCGCACCGCGCCGGGCTCTACTCGATTGCGCGCATCATCGAATCGTCGGAGGAGATGTTCGACTGGGACCACATGATTCGCGTCATCGAAGACATGTGGCCCGTGCACAAACCCGACACTGATTTTGGGTACCACGCATGGACGGGCGGGTGGATCATCGGCGAAGTGCTTCAGCGGGTGAGCGGTCAGCGCTTCCCTGAGCTGATCAAGGAGAACCTCGCTGACCCCCTTGGGCTCGACGGACTCTACATCGGCCTCCCACAAAGCGAGCTCCCGCGCGTTGCGGAGTTCTTGATTCCAGCGCTCCCGCGCAAAGTTCTCCGAGGCCGGCCGCGCGGCCTGAGAAGCAAGGTGCGCCGCACCGCTTCGACCACGGCCCGATGGCATTCCGCGGTCGGTCACGCGGTCGATGCCATGATTCCACCCGGCCTCGGAGACGTGCTCGGCGACCCGCGATGGCTCACCTCGGTTATCCCCTCGGGCAACGGGGTGTTCAACGCTCGCTCCTTGGCGCGCCTCTACGGAGCGTTGAGTCTCGGAGGGACGCTCGACGGCGTACGTCTGCTGTCACCTTCCGCGCTCGCCGAAGCCGCGGAGGACCAAAACCCGCACATCGGCAGGGTCATCCCCTTCCCTCTTCGCTTCAAGGTCGGGTACATGCGACCAGTCTCGCTTGGCCTCCGCGTCTCGCTCGGCAAGCGTCGAGTCGACCTGGGCCTCCCGAACCCGCACGCGTTCGGACACTTCGGGTTCGGCGGTTCCGGGGCATGGGCCGACCCCGAAAGGGAGCTCGGCGTCGCGATCGTCACCAATTTTTTTGGGGGACGAGTCCCCGGCGACTTGCGGCCCGTCGCGGTGGCGACCGCATCGTCACGCTGCGCCGACCGACGCTCGAGCTGAGTTCGCCGTTGCACGGCAAAGCGCCGTGCAGTAACTAGCGCGTGGATGCCACTGCTCGCGCTGCTCTTCTTCATCACCGCGGTGCTCTACGCGGCCGTCGGCTTCGGGGGAGGCTCGACCTACAACGCCCTGTTGGTCCTCGGAGACACGGACTACCGCCTCCTCCCCTCGGTTGCGCTGGTTTGCAATCTCATCGTCGCCACGGGCGGCGTCTG
>JAUXFZ010000496.1 GCA_030622585.1 Myxococcales bacterium | reverse complement strand
GCAACCGCGACCCCCGGAAGTCTCCGGATCCACACACCTTCAACATTTTCCGCGACTTCTCGAAGGAGGCGAAGCACCTCTCGTTCGGGCTCGGGCCGCACTTCTGCTTGGGTTCGTCGCTTGCTCGGTTGGAGATTCGCCAGTCGCTCGAGGAGATGACACAGCGGGCCAAGCGCATTCGGAGCCCCGAGGGCAAAGAGGTCGAGTACGTCTCGTCTTCGTTTGTCCGAGGCCTCAAGAACTACCCCGCCATCCTAGAACCTCGCTAAGGAGGCTGCTCCGTGGGGCCAGTCGCCGCAGAAGAAAAGACGCCGTACGATCTTCTTGGAGGTGATGGGGGCGTGCGGACGCTCACCGCTGACTTCTACGGCCTGATGGACACCTTGCCCGAGGCCGCACCGATCCGGGCGATGCACAAAGGCGATCTATCGGAGATGACCGACAAGCTCGGGACATTCCTCATCGGATGGCTGGGCGGGCCGCAGCGCTATCAGGAGCGCTTTGGCCGTGTGATCATCCCACTCGCGCACAAGCCGTTTGCGATCGGGCCGAGCGAGCGAGACCAGTGGCTGATGTGCATGCACGGGGCACTCGAAAAGACATCGCTCGACGCATCGATGAAAGCGCGGCTCATGGATTCGTTCGGGCGAATGGCCGAGATGTGCCGGACCAAAGATTGACGACTGACATCGAGAAGGGGTGAACCATGAAAATCGTGTTCGATAAGGAAAAATGCAAGCTGCACGCCCAGTGCCGCGGCGCCGCCCCCGAGCTTTTCTCGTTTGCGGAGGACGGGAGTCTCTTGATTCTGGACGAGAACCCGCCCGAAGAACTTCGTGAGGCGCTCCAAGACGCGGTAGACGCCTGCCCCGAGCAAGCGATTTCGATCGGAGAGTGATCCTGCGGGTGTGATAGCGTCGGCCGAGATGCCGAGGTTGCCGAGCGGGCTCGTGCGAGGGGACGACGGACAGGCTCGCTGTTGGTGGGGCGCAAGCACGCCTGACTACGCCGCCTATCACGACGAAGAGTGGGGCTTCCCGGTGCACGACGACGTGCGCCTCTTCGAAAAAATATGCCTCGAAGGGTTTCAGTCGGGGCTGAGCTGGCTGACCATCTTGCGAAAGCGCGAGAACTTTCGCAAAGCGTTCTCCGGGTTCGATCATCGCCGAGTTGCGCGCTTCAACCAGCGCAGCGTCGAGCGCCTTCTCGGGGATGCGGGGATCGTACGGCACCGAGGGAAGATCGAGTCGACGATCAACAACGCGAAACGGGCGATCGAACTCGAGGAGGAGTTTGGGTCGCTTTCCGCTTTTTTCTGGGACTGGGTGCCCCCTAAGAGCGAACGCCCTCGAACGATGACCAAAGGCTCTCTAATGAAGCTATCGAAAACTCCGACGTCCGCCGCCCTGAGCAAGGACCTCAAGCAGCGGGGCTGGTCGTTCGTGGGGCCGACGACCGCATACGCGTTCATGCAAGCGATGGGCTTGGTAAATGATCATCTGGAGGGTTGCTTCGCCCGCAAACGCATCGCAAGAAGCAGCCGTGCCTGAGCTCACCGACACCTTCTTCGGAAACGAAATTCAAGCTTGGTTGATCGCTGCGGCGGTCACCATCGGCACGATGATCGTGCTCCGCCTCATCGAGCAAGTGCTCATCGGGCGCATCGAGACGCTCGCCCGAAAGACTCACACCAGCATCGATGACGCGGTCATTGGGGCGCTTCGCAAGACGAAGCTGATCTATCTGCTCATCGTGTCCGTGTTCGTGGGCTCGGTGTGGCTGTCGCTGCCCGACGACGTCCGTGCGATTTTCGGGCGCGTCACCATCGTGGCCACGATCCTTCAGGCGGGCATTTGGCTCAGCACGGCGCTCCAGATCTGGCTCGAGAACTACCGCAAGGACGAGACCGACGGCGCGAACCGAATGACGATGAATGCCCTGAGCCTGCTCGGCAGGATTGCGCTCTGGGCGACCGTTCTGCTGTTGATACTGGACAATCTCGGCATCGACGTGACCGCGCTCGTCGCCGGCCTCGGCATTGGTGGCATCGCGATCGCCCTGGCGGTTCAGAACGTGCTGAGCGACCTCTTTGCTTCGCTTTCGATTGTCTTGGACAAGCCGTTCGTCCTGGGTGACTTCGTCGTGGTCGGCGACATGGCTGGCACGGTCGAGCACATCGGCATCAAGACGACTAGGATTCGCAGCATCTCGGGCGAGCAGCTCGTGTTCTCGAACGCCGATCTGCTCAACAGCCGCATCCGCAACTTCGGCCGAATGACAGAGCGGCGCGTGGTCTTCTCGATCGGCGTCACCTACCAGACCTCGGCCGAGAAGCTCGAACGGATACCCACGCTGATTCAAACCGCCATCGACTCGCAGGGACGTGCCCGCTTCGACCGCTCCCACTTCGCCTCCTACGGCGATTCCGCCCTCAACTTCGAGACGGTCTACTACGTGGAGTCCTCGGACTACGCGACGCACATGGACATCCTTCAGTCGGTCAATCTCGCCATCTACCGAAGCTTCGCTACCGAAGGCCTCGAGTTCGCCTACCCCACCCAAACGCTGTTCATCGAGAAAAATTAGCCCCGCCCACAAGAAGACTGTCCCCATTTTTGAAGGCTTTACCCTTTTGAAGGGGGTCCGAGCGCTTTTTGGAAACAAACGGGGATGGGTGACGTTAAAGGTGCAGGGCCTTAGAAGACGGTGGAGCGATGAAGAGTTGGCGGACGATTGTGTTGGGGGTTCCTATTTTGGCTTTTGCCATTCTGGTGGCCATCGGGGTGACATCGACGCGCGCTGATTCTAGTGACTCGAGTGACTCGAGTGACTCTAGGCCCCCACAGGACGAGCAAGCCAGCACGCCGGCGAAAGGTGGCAAGCTCGCGAAAG
>JAUXFZ010000096.1 GCA_030622585.1 Myxococcales bacterium | reverse complement strand
TCGCGGCCTGAACCGCAAACGCCACCCGGAGTGGCTCCTCGTCGTCGCGCACCATTCGGGCCTGTTCGACGCATACCGCATGCCCATCGCGACCTCCGTCTCTTGGTATCAGGACACGACGGGCGGCGACTTCGCCTTCTATCCCGATGGAGCCGATGCCACGGCGCGGGCCCACGATGTGCGCTTCAATACGGCCGTCATCATGGACACCGACAGCGTGTTTCACGGCGTTGATCGGGTCGTCGAGGTCGACCAGCCAATGCCGATTTTCTTGCCCCGCATGCGCGTCCGTGCCGAGGGCGACGGTCGCTGGGTCGTGTGCGACGGTGACGAGGAGGTCGGACGCTACCATTGGGACGACATGCGGTTCTCCATCTCGTGGAAGGCCTACTGCTTTCGGGACGAAGCAGAGCGCACGGTTTGGCGCGAGCACACCCGCGACCTAGACATCGACACCGTGCTGGACAAATTATGCGCCGACCTACGCGACCGCGACCGCATAGGCGACACCCGCCCGCCCAACCGCGAACTAGCCGAAACCCTAGTCAACGAATACACCACCTTCCCCTAGGGGACACGCACCCCCCCGAAAACAGCACTCTTGTCGGCCACTTGCGATGCATACCGCGACAATCCGGCTGACGTGGTGGTCGCGGACCTGCTATGCGTCGAGCGAGATGGGCTTCTACGACCGCTATGTTCTTCCGCGCGTCATCAACTTGGCTTGCTCGTCAAATCCGAACATGAAGCAACGGGAGAAGATCGTTCCGCTTGCCGAGGGAGATGTCCTCGAAATCGGCATGGGTAGCGGCTTGAATCTCCCTTATTACGATACCGGCAAGGTGCAGAAGGTTTGGGGTCTCGAGCCGTCGGAAGGCATGCGCAGGCTCGCGCGGCGGAGGCTTGCGGACTCGACGCTCAATCTCGAGATGATCGACTTGCCGGGCGAGGAAATCCCCCTGGACGCCAACAGCGTGGATACCGTGCTGGTGACGTACACGCTGTGCACCATCCCCGACGCGGACCGCGCCCTTCGCGGCATGCGGCGGGTTCTGCGTCCGGGCGGCAGGCTGCTGTTCTGCGAGCATGGCATCGCGCCGGATGCGGGTGTCAGAACCTGGCAGAACCGAATCAACCCGGTTTGGCGCAGGTTCTCTGGAGGCTGTAACATCAACCGCGACATTCCTAGTATCCTCGAGTCCTCGGGCTTCCGGGTGGTCGCCGACGAGCGAATGTACATTCCAGGGATTCGGCCTCTCTCCTACAATTACTGGGGCAGCGCGGTCGCCGACTGAGGCCGGTTCCCTGCCTGCGGTGGATCCGCTAGGCTGTTCGACAGTGGGGAAGGGAATCGCGTGGTTGTGCTTGTTCGCGGGTGGCGCCCTTTGCTCCGCCGCGCTCGGCTTCGTTCCGGCTGACTACCTGGTGCTCGAGGCGCCACGCCGGGTTGTCCTCGGCGGCGGAGTGGCGCTCGTGCTTGCTGGTTTCATGCTCTTGGCGCGCGATCACCGGGCGAGTGATTCAATCGCGTCGCTGCTGCTCCTGGCGCTCGCCGGCCTTGTCGGCTGGGTGACTTTCTACGCTCCCGCAGGCACCATCCAGCGCGTTCTCCCGTTCATTCCGGCATCGGTCAACGACACGGCTGGGCGCCTGCTGTTTGGTCTCGGCGTCATCACATGCGTGGGCATGGCGGCGTGGGGGTTGCGGCGCCTGTTCCGATAGGAATCACCACTCACGGGTCTGACGCGTTGACCGCGCAGATTCGTTGACGCACCGCCGGCGTCGGTTCGTCTTCGATGGTGTGTTCGTAGGCCACGATCGTCAGTCGGGGGGCGAAGGCGTCTAGTAGCTCCGCCGGATTGAGTAGGAAATCGGGGTTGCTCGGGCCGCCGAGCTTTTCGTTTCCCTTCGCGAAAGTCTCGTAGATCAGCACGCCACCCGGCGCGAGCGACTCCACCAAGCGCGGTAGGTTAGGACGGTGCAGGTAGTTGGTGACGACGATCCCTTCGAAGTAGCGCCCGCTGAACGGCCACTCGCCGGCTTCCAAGTCGGCTTTCAAGATCTCGACGTTTTCGTTCTGCGACAGGTCCTGCACACGAGCGACATCGATGTCAACGGCGAGCAGGTGGTGTCCCATCGCGCTCAGGTACCGCGTATGACGGCCGCTTCCGCAGGCGAGGTCCAACACGGTCCCCCTTTCGGGAATGAGCGAAGCAAACCGTTCGACCCATGGGGAGGGCGCTTTGCTCGGCGGACTCATCGCTCCCCCAGCAGCTTGTCGAGCTGCAAGGCCCAGGTGTGGGCGTCGCCGGGCCATCGGGCGGTGAGGAGATTGCGGTCGCGGACGACGAAGCCATGCTGCGGGGATTCCATACTGTCGCGGGTCGTGCCGCCGGGGCCGGGATCAAAGTCCTCGCTCGATGCGAGTGCCGCGCGCACTTCGTCTTCCGTCGTGATCTCCGGGTACGTGCGGTAGTAGTCGCCCATCCACAGCCGGGTGAGATGGTAGCCTGTCATCTCCAGCCGATTGATCAGGGACGTCACTCTGCGACCATGGATCACGGAGCGGCCGTTTGCGGTTTGGGCCCGGGCCAGGACCAATACCCCGTGGCAGATCGCGCCCACGGGCTTGTCGGCCGCCATGAAGTCTATCGCTATTCGTTGGAGTGTTTGCGATTCGAGATAGGGCTTCACGCACTTGTCGTGGCCACCGGGAAAGACGAGTGCATCGAACGTGCCGAGCGCGGCCTCTTCATAGGTGATGGGATTCTGAAACGCGTCGCTCGCGACCATTTCGGCGTGAGCCGCGAGGCCGTTGGCATCTGCCCTCAGAACATACTTGAGGAGGCCAAGACCCTTGCCTGTCACCATGATCGGATCGGCGCTCGCGGGCTTGCCGTCCGGTGTTGCAAAGGTGACGTCGTGCCCCCGTTCCGAGAGGACCTTCCAAGGGACCGCAGCCTCGGTTGGATCAAACCCCAGCGCCGGCAGTGGGATCAAAACACTACTCACCCCGTGCCTCGCATCTTCAGATTCCCAGGTTCGCGAGACTCTCGGAGACGCTTTGGAGGATTTCGGCGAACTTCGGATGCGAGGTCTCGAACTCTTCGATGAGCCCCGAGATGCGTCCGCTGAGCGAACCTTCCGCGGCTCGCTCGCGCCCGGCGTCGGTCTGGTCGAGCGCCTCGTGAATCTCTTTCATCGTCTGCACCAACGCCTCGCGGTCGTCCGACCCGATCTGTTCGGCGGATTCGAGCTCCTCACGAAGGGCACCCAGTGCTTTTGTCAACTCCTGATGCGGCATGCTCGCAATCCTACCTCTATGCCACCGTTACGACAATCGTCGCGACGTAGCCTGCGGTGGCGTCGCCCGTGATCATCGCCAGTGGCGGCAAGGCTCCCCCGCTGACGCCGTCTAGGTCGTTCGGGGTGTCCTTTTGGCCCCGGGCAGCGTAGGGCGGCGTGGCGTAGACCTCGGCCGACACATTTTCGGGGAAGTAGAGCTGTGAGGTCGCTTCAGTGACGCTCGACGTGTGCACTTTGAAGTGGATGTGGGTCGTGCGTCCGGGGTACCAGCCGGGGTAGATGCTTTCGAACTGTGCGACCCCGTCCGCGTCGGTCACCTGGGTGCCACGCAGGAATGTCTGTCCGGTCGTGTCGAGACCGCCGAGCTGCCCGGCGAATCCCGAGTACACGCCGTCGGCGTCGCAGTGCCACAGATCGACCGCGAGATCCTTCAACGGTGCACACGCCTCGCTTTGCACTTGCACCACGACGCGAAGTGTCGCGCCCGATTTGCCTTCGGTGATGTCGCTGCGAAGTTGGTCGAGGTCGAGGGAGAAGGGTCCCGCCGTCTGTTGCGGGTACACGGTGCAGGCATTCGCGCCGCCGGTGCCGCCCGAACCACCTGTCCCAGCACTGCCTTCGGAGCCGCATGCGCCGCTCCCGACCAGGGTCGTTGCGGCGACGCCAGCAAGTACGTTGCGTCCAAAATCTCGTCTCGTCAGGGTCATCGCGGCTCCCGCAGGTTAGGACTCACAGTGTAGCCGCTCCTCCAGCTCCATCCACCGAGACATCAGGCGCTCGAGCTCCGCTTGGATCTCGCCCTGGCGCTCCACAATCCTGGGG
This sequence comes from Myxococcales bacterium, assembly GCA_030622585.1. Classification (GTDB taxonomy): domain Bacteria; phylum Myxococcota_A; class Polyangia; order Polyangiales; family Houyiibacteriaceae; genus SG8-38. Next base: position 3,726 of record JAUXFZ010000096.1, on the reverse strand, counting down.
ACCTCGGACGCCCTTTCCGCGTACAGCGCCGGGTCCGCGAGCGTCGCCTCGATTTCCGCGGCGGTCGTCTCGGCCTGTTCGATCGAGGTGACGATCTCCTCGAGCTCGATCTTCTCTTTGTAAGATAACTTGCCCGGCTTCGAGGCGTCCCGGCGTCTCTCTGGCTTGTCGATCGCTGGGCGTAGAGGTGCGCGCGCAGCGTCACGTTCAGCGCGCCTTTCGCGATAGTCGCTGTAGTTGCCCGCGTACGCCGTGACCTGGCCGTCGCCTTCGAACGCCAGAATCCCGTTGGCCACGCGATCGAGAAAATACCGATCGTGACATACGAGGATGGCGGTCGAATCCCCCTCGACGAGCATCTCCTCGAGCGTCGCGAGGGTCGAGACGTCGAGGTCGTTGGTGGGCTCGTCGAGCAGCAGCACGTTGGCGGGTAGGAGTAGCATCTTCGCTAGCGCCGCGCGAGCGCGTTCGCCCCCCGAGAGGACCGCTACCGGGTCGCGCGCGCGATGCGGTTCGAACAAGAAACGCTTGAGGTAGCTGCGAATGTCCAACGACTTGCCCTGAAACTCGACGTGGGAGCGATCCCCCGCGACGTTGTGCTGAAGGGATCGCTCTTCGTCGAGACCAGTTCGGCCCTGATCGAAGTAAGCGAACCTCGTGTTCTTCCCGACGACGACGCGCCCGCCCGAAGGCTCGATCTCTGCGAGGATGGCTTTGAGGAGGGTGGTCTTTCCCGCTCCATTGGGGCCGACGATGCCGAGGCGTTGCCCTCGTTGCAGGACGAGGCTCAGCGATCGCACGAGCTCACGCCCACCGAGCTCGAGGCTGAGGTCCTGCGTCTCTAAGACGGTCCCACCGAGCCGCTCCGTCTGGAGCTCGAAACGTGCGACGCGTTCAGCTTGCGGCCCTCGGGCATCACGCAACGCGACCGCCCGGTCGACACGGGCCTTGGACTTCGAAGTGCGAGCCTTGGGCGAACGTCGCAGCCACTCGAGCTCCGTGCGCAGAAGGTTCTTCCGGTTGGCTTCCGCTCGTGAGGCGTGTGCCATGCGCTCCGCTTTGGCGGTGAGGTACGACTGCCACCCGCCGGCGTAGCTATGAACTTGACCTTGGTCGATCTCGAGGGTGCGGGTGACTACGCGGTCGAGCACGTAGCGATCGTGGGTGATCAGGAGCAACGCGCCTCGGTACTGCTCTTTCAGATACGTTTCGAGCCATTCGATCGTGTCGGCGTCGAGGTGGTTGGTCGGCTCGTCCAGGATCGCCAATGTGGGCTCTTCCACCAGAAGTTTCGCCAACGCGACGCGTCGCCGTTCTCCACCGCTGAGCTCGGCGATGGGTCGAAGGATGTGACGCATGCCCAGCTGTTCGAGCAGAACGTCGACGCTGCGTCCCCGCTCCCATCCGCCCAGACGCTCGACCTCGTGTGCGCTGGCCGCTTGCTCGGCCAGTAGCTTTTCCCAGCCTAGCTCCTGTGCCGCGATGCGATGGCTCACTGCCTCGTGACTCCGGAATGCATCCGCCCAAGCCCCGAGACCGTCAAACACGATGTCGTGGGCCGTGCGATCCATCGGCAGATCGGGCTCTTGGGACAGGTAGCGAATCGTCGCTTCCCTTCGCCGCGCGACGCGCCCTTCATCGGCCGACTCGATACCGAGAAGAATGCGGGCGAGGGTGGACTTGCCGGCGCCGTTCGATCCGACGAGCCCGACACGCTCGCCCTCGTGAATCGACAGGCCGACTCCGTCGAGAAGCGTCACGTCCCCGTATGACTTCCGCAAATTCTCAGCGACCACAATGGGCACCCGGAGGGGTAACACCCCCAGCCGTTGTGGGCCAGCGACACGATTCTCAGCTACCCTATGAGGCGACCGCATTTGACCTGAGGGGGGAGCACTGTGGGCAAGTTTTCTCGAACTACATCATTGATGCGCGCATCGTGGGATGTGCTGAAGCAGGACAAAGAGCTGCTCTTGTTCCCGCTGCTCTCGGGCGTCTGCTGCGTGCTGGTCTTGGCTTCATTTGCCGGCCCCATACTGGCGATGACCGACTGGCAAGCCGCCAGCGAAGCCGTGGTGGCACAAGGCGTGCCTGGCTCCGACGGCCGCATAACGGGCACGCAAGCCTGGCACATGCTCACGTTGTTTCTGTTCTACTGCACCAACTACTTCGTGATCATCTTCTTTAATGCGGGCCTCATCGCCTGCGCACAGATTCGCATGGAGGGGGGAGACCCGACGGTGAGCGACGGCTTGCGCGCAGCCTGGGCTCGCCTGCCTGCCATCGCGGGTTGGGCGGTACTCGCTGGGACCGTGGGAATGCTGCTCCGACTGATCGAACAACGCTCGAACCTGGTCGGCAAGATCGTGGTTGGCCTCCTCGGGATGGCGTGGTCCCTCACGAGTTTTCTGGTCGTACCGATCCTCGTCATCGACAACGAGAGTCCGGTGGGCGCGCTCCAACGCTCGGCGGCAATGTTGAAGAAGACTTGGGGCGAGCAGCTCATCGGCAACTTCAGCTTCGGCCTCATTTTCATGCTCCTCGCGCTGCCGGGAATACTGGTCCTGGTGGTCGGAGTCACGGCCCAGAGCGTGACGCTCATCGTCTTCGCGGTGCTCTACTTCATCGGGATCGCGCTGGCGCAGGCCGCCCTTCAGGGGATTTTCCAAGCGGCGCTCTACCTCTACATGCGGGATGGCGAGGCGCCCGAGGGCTTCGAGGCCGCGGCGCTGCAAGCGTCGATCGGGCACGGCCGACACTAAGCGCCCCGGTTCTTTGGCGGCGATTCGTCTCCTTGGTACCTTAGGCCCATGTTCAACTGGCTGCTGAGTGTGACGGTCCTCGTGGTCCTGATTCACTTCAAGCTATGGGCGGGCGTGGGGCTCTGCCTCTGTTACATGCTCGCAGTCTCGCTCACCACCGAGAACACCTAGCTCGCGCGCCGCACCTCAGTGGCTCTCCTCGATCCGCTGCTGCGCTTCGTCGCGCCATTCGGGACTGACGCACGCTAACTGTTCGGGCATGACGCCTCGTCGTGTTACTCTCGCCTACGCGGCTCCTCGTCGCGGAGGGAGAGGGACAATGGACCAAGGTGACGTCGGATTCTTTGGGATGATCGTTCAGCTGGCCGTGCTCGCGTTCTTCGTCTGGGTGGGTTGGCGGATCTTCGAGAAAGCCGGAAAGCCGGGTTGGGCCGTGATCATCCCGATCTACAACGTGATCGTTCTACTCGAGATCGTAGGGCGCCCGTGGTGGTGGCTCCTCCTCCTGCTCATCCCGATCGTGAACGTCGTCGTCGGGTTCGTCGTGGCACTCGACCTGTCGAGATCGTTCGGCCACGACCTTGCGTTCGCTCTGGGCCTGTTCTTCCTCGGCGTCGTGTTCTATCCCGTCCTCGCCTTCGGAGGCGACACCTACCACGGGCCGTCCGTAGCGGCGTAGGTCTCGAGCTCACCGTTGCTTCATGCGTGCTTCCAAGAGGTCTCGATCCTCACGTTCGTTGATGTTGAGAAAGCTGTCTTGGCTGTCGCTGAAATCCACGAGTTGCATGCGCTGCTGCCCGTACCAGCGTTCGACTCCGCGTCCGCCCGATTCGAGGAAAGCATCGAGAGGTTCGAGCACGCGACGGTGAAGCAAGGCGAACAGCGGCTGGATACGCTCACCATCATGCGCAGCCGCGATGTCGGTGTGCGCCCCGTCTCTACAAGCTGACGCCAGACGGTCGAC